>CAMFIY010000429.1 GCA_945952575.1 uncultured Leucobacter sp. | reverse complement strand
CTCCGCTTCGCCGCGGAGCTCCTCGAGGTCGAGCCCCGGGATCGCGCCGTCGACGACGACGCTGCGCCCGGCGACGACCACGTGTCGCACGCAGGAGCCGTGAGCGTGATTGATCATGCCGCGGATCGGATCGTCGAACACCCCGGTGCGCACATCGTCGAAGGAGACGACGGCGATGTCCGCCTGGGCTCCGACGGCGAGCCGGCCGAGGTCGGATCGTCCGAGGGCCTCCGCGCCGCCCAGTGTCGCGGCCCGCAGGAAGTCCGCCGACTGACCGGCCCCGCGGTCCCGGGCGATGATCCTGGCCTGTGCCGAACCCGACTCCATCGTGCGCAGCATGTCGGGCGGGAACGTGTCGGTCCCCAGAGCGAACCTCACGCCGGCATCGCGGTAACCGTCGAACGACTCGAGCGCCATCGCGTAGCGCTCGTTCGCCAGCGGGCAGTAGACGACCGTGACCCCGCGACGCGCGAGCAGGCCCACGTGATCGCTGCCGTCGCCCCCGCCGACCTGCGAGTGCCCGTTGACCGCCCAGGCGTGGGCGAGCAGCGTACGCGGTTCGAGCAGGCCTGCGGCGTCGAGCAGGTCCAGCGTGTGCCGCCCGGAGCTCTCCCGAAGGATGCGGAGCTCTGCCAGGCTCTGCGCCGCCTGGAATCGAACGGGCACGTCGAGCTCCTCCTGTGCGCGCCGCGTGGCCTCCAGCAGCTCGGACCCGAGCGTCTCCACCCGAGCGGGCAGCAGCGCCGTCCGCACCAGGCCCCCGTCCCCGCCGTCGCGCGCGAAGGCGACCGCCTCCCGCAGGCTCGCGCGACCGGCCTCGGTATCCCAGGCGATGGACGGCCGCCCGGCAGCCGTGACCACGTGCACGCCGCCGCGATAGCTCGGCCCCAGATAGACGCGGAGCCCGAGCTCCTGCGCGATCCGGGCGGTTCCCGCCATCTCCTCGGCGGTCTCCGCCCAGGCCCGGTAGGTCTCGGCGGCGATCGGCATGGCCGTGGTGATCCCGTTGAGCAGGAGTTGCGCGAGGGCCCAGCGCCGCTGGACCAGGAGCGCCTCAAGGGGGAATGTCTCGCGCCGGCGAGCGAAATAGTCCTCGGACCAGAGCAGTGCATCCTGCCGCCCGGCGCCCTGCCAGTGATCGAGGATCGCGTGGTCGTTGTCGGCCAGAGCGTTGAGGTCGATGAATCCCGGCAGCACGATCGCATTGCCGAAATCCCGGTCCTCGTCGATGGGCTGCGGGTAGGGGTCGACTCCGACGTGGACGATGCGCTCCCCGTCGTAGACGACCTCGGCGTCATCGAGGATCTCCATGTCGCCGTCGCGGAAGCCCAGGACGTAGCGCGCGCGGATCCGGGTCACCATCCGTGCGCCTCGAGCATCCCCCGCAGGAAGTCGCGGCTCTCGCGGAGCCGGACGATCTTGTGCTCCTCCCAGTCGTGAGCGTCGTACTCGACCGGATCGGGCCAGGCCCCGGCGGCGATCCGCTGCTCGGACGCATCGGCCAGCGCGACGACCGCTGCGAGCTCGGCGTCGCTCAGATCGGGGTGCGCCGCCCGCCACTGCGGGTCGTCCGACTCGATATCCATGTAGCCCTGATTGTCCTCGATCGAGAGGTTCAGCTCCGGGTTCTCCGCGTGGAGCAGGCCCAGCATCGTCTCCCAGTCGACGATCCCCTGGCCGCACGGGCGCAGCTGCCGCACGACGCCGTTCTCGCCGTGGAGCAGGACGGCGTCCTTCACGTGCGCCATCCGCACGTACGGAGCGAGGCGGCGAGCGGCCTCGACCGGATGCTCGCCACGGACGAGCAGGTTCCCCACGTCGAAGGTCGCGCTCGTCACCTCGGCGCCGACACGCTCGATCATGCGAAGGACCTCGAAGGAGGAGATCTCCTCGTGGGTCTCCACGCTGATCCGGGATCCGTGCTCCCTGAGCACCGGGGCCAGGGAGGACAGGAACCTCGCCGTGGCCTCGAGCTGGTCCTCCCAGGCCACGTCGGTCCGGAACCGGTCGTAGGCGTAGCGCCCGGGCAGACCGCTCTTCCACTGGCCGGTCACGGCCAGCAGGTCGTGGCAACCGATCCAGGCCGCGGCCTCGATCATGCGCTCGAAGGCGAGTCTGGTGTCACCGCCGCCGAATGCGCGGATGTGGGGCTTCTCGGGCAGGCCGAACGGGTTCACCAGTCCGACCCCGGCTTCGACGTAGAGTCCCCGCTCGTCGGCCTCCGCCTTCACATCCTCCAATTCGGCGCGATCGAGGGTCGGGCTGAGATCGAGCACCGATTTGAAGAAGACGCCGTCGAGATCCAGCTCCTTGGCGCGGTCGAAGAGCGCGCGCGGCCCCTCGACCCTGGCGTCGAAGATGTGAGTGCCCTCGATCCCGATGCGCATGCGCCCCTCCCCTAGTCGATCAGACCGGTGAAGCGATCGGGCTGATCGAACACGTCGATGCCGATCACACCGGGGCGGTTGTACTTATGGTTCGGCACGCCGGCGGGGCTGTAGTACGTG
>CAMFIY010000428.1 GCA_945952575.1 uncultured Leucobacter sp. | reverse complement strand
CGGATCGACGTGCTCATGCTCTCGGGCGGCGAGCCGACGCTGTACCCCTGGCTCGAGCAGCTCCTCGAGCACCTCGTGGCGCGGCCGGTCGTGCGGATCCTGATCAATTCGAACGGGCTGCGGATCGCGAACGACGACGCGTTCGTGGAAACGCTCAAGAAGCATCGCGAGCGCGTCGAGATCTATCTGCAGTACGACGGCGAGGAGCCGGAGACCTCGCGCTACCATCGCGGCGCGGACATCCGCCGCTTCAAGGAGCGCGCGCTCGAACGGCTCTCCGCCGCAGGCGTCTTCACGACGCTCACGATGACGGCCGCCCTCGGCGTCAACGATCACGAGATCGGCACCGTCATCCGGCGCGCGATGACCACCCCCTACGTGGGCGGCGTCACGATCCAGCCGGTCTTCGGATCCGGTCGCTCGGCGGGTATCGACCCCGACGACCGGCTCACCCACACGGGTGTGCTCGCACGGATGGGTCCGCAGACCGACGGCGAGGTGACGTGGCAGGATCTCACCGCGCTCCCCTGCTCGCACCCGCACTGCTGCTCGGTCGGCTATCTGCTGCGCGACGATTCGGGATCCTGGCGCTCGCTGACCTCGCTGATCGGGCACGACCGGCTCAAGGAGTTCCTGGACCTGAACCCGGATCTGATCGCCAATCGGATCGCCGACAGCAACATCAACCAGGCGTTGAAGGACAGCGTGAAGCAGTCGCTGCTCGATCTCCTGAGCGAGCAGTCCTCGCTCTCTCACCCCTCGATCGCGAGCCTGTGGAAGGACATCTGCGTCGGATGCGATCTCGGCATCGGCACGCTCACGCAGCTCGCGACGGCGGCGCTGCCCGGCGGGCACAAGCGGCTGCGCGGCTTCCTCGGCGAACGCGTGAAGCGGATCACCGTCAAACCCTTCATGGACATCAACACCATGATCGAGGAGCGACTGATCCAGTGCTGCGTGCACGTCGCGACGGTGGGCGAGGATCCTGGGCCCGACGGCGAGACGGTGCACCAGTGCGCGCCGTTCTGCGCGGTGCAGGCGTGGGCGCCGCTCGCGAAGCGCAAACTGTCGACGGTCACCGGCGTGCGCGGAGTGCCCCAGGTCGCTGAGGCGTCGCCCGCGGTATCCGCTCCGGATCCGTCCCGTCTCATCCCGGTGAAGCCGAGGCGATGAACATGCCATCGGATGCCGGCGCGCACCTCACGCCGAACACTCCGCGGCTCGCCCAGCGCGACGAGCGGGTCGGCGACCCGGCGGGCGTCGGTACGGAAGCCGGTCACTTCGACCCGCTCCGTCTGTGCGTCAACGCGACCGTCGCGCTGATCGCCCTCGTGCTCGGCCCGATCGCCCTGCTCGGCTTCGCCGTCGTCGCGATCCTCGGCTACGCCCGTGCCCGCCGCGCCGGGCTGATGCGTTCGAAGTGCCGGCTCGGCGACACGCGTGTCGTGCTGGTGTATCTGAGCGTGCTGGCCGTCCTGGGCGCTGCCACGATCCCGCTCTGGATCTCGCTCTGGATGCGGGCGCTCGGGGGTTGAGAACGCGTGTTCCCGCACCTGAACGATCTCATCGGCTTCGGCCCGCCGCTCGACACGCACGGGGTGCTCGTCGCCCTCGGCCTCGCGGCCGGCGGCGCGGTGTTCTGGATCGAGGCGCGGAGACGCGACGTGCGGGATCCGCGCATCCCCTACCTCGTGATCGGGGCGCTCGTCGGCGCCGGGATCCTCGCGCGGCTCGGCACCTGGGCGCAGCACCTGGATCCGAGCAGGAACCTCGATCTCGTCGGCCAGCTCCTTCACGGCAACGCGTCCATCCTCAGCGCACTCGTCGGGGCCTGGCTCGGCGTGCACATCACGAAGCGGATCGTCGGCTATCGGGAGCGCACGGGCGACCTCTTCGCCCCGGCCGTCGCCCTCGCACTCGCCATCGGGCGCATCGGCTGCTTCCTCACCGAGCGCCCCGGCACCCCGACCGGCGCCGGCTGGGGCGTCGTACTCGACCCGGAGACCGCAGCCCGCCTCGGATCGCCGGCGGGCGTCGGGCTGCACCCGAGCTTCCTCTATGAGATCGCATTCCACACGATCGCATTCGCACTGCTCTGGTTCTGGCTGCGACATCTCGGGCTCGGCGCCGGCGAGACCCTCACGCTCTACATCGGCGCGTACGCCCTGTTCCGCTTCCTCGTCGAGTTCGTGCGCGGCAACGAGACCGCGTGGCTGGGCCTGACCCGCCCGCAGCTGTTCCTGCTCGTCACCCTGCCGCTCTTCGCCGCCCGTATCGTCTGGCTGGCACGCCGGGGTAGACTCACCCCAACTCGCGGAAGGATCATCGATGAGCACCAACCCGCCTGAGCCGCCCATCCCGGAGGAGCCGGGGCCGCTGCAGCCCGATCCCGGGCAGCCTCCGCAGCCGCCGCAGCCCCCGATCCCGCAGCCGGAGCCGGCTCCGCAGCCGGAGCAGCCGCAGTTCCAGCAGCAGTACGCGCCCCCGGTTCAGCCGTATCCCTGTCT
>CAMFIY010000427.1 GCA_945952575.1 uncultured Leucobacter sp. | reverse complement strand
CCACGAAGTAGATCGCGAGCTGGACAAGGGGGCGGGCGAGCGCCCACAGGAATCCGAGGGCGGAGTCCTTGTACTTGGCTTTGAGGTCGCGTCGTACCAGGAGATCCAGCATCTCCCGGTGTGCGACGACCTCTTTCGCGGTACTCCAGAAGCCGCGCAACCCCATCCCGTCGACCGCACCGACACTGCGCATCGGAGTCTGGGACAGGCGGGCGAAACGCGCCTCGGCAACGTGGGTGTACTCGGGCATAACTGCTCAATCCTATCCGCGGCAGGCTGACGCGCTGCGCGCTCAGCGGTGGAACGGGCGCTTCACCCGATGCATGGCCGCTCGCACTCCGCCACGCAGCTTCTGCATCCGCGCGATCAGCGCCTCGGTGCGATCCGCTGCGGCGGGGCGGTGCCGTCGCGTGTACATCCGCATGAACTCCGGGAGGGTTCCGAACTCGATCGGTCCGAGACCGCGCAGCAACTCGATCTGGTGCATGGTCGTGTCGGGCAGAGTACTGGAGAACTGGTCGAAGTTGAAGTCGAGTGCGGTGTAGCTGCTTGCGAGGTAGTGGGTGTTCGCGATCGTGCGCGCATGAAACCCCCGCTCACCCGCCGCGTACACCGGCATCCTCTCGAGGATGTGCGCCAGCCCGCCGTCCTCGTACGCGGCGACACCCCCGAACTCCTCATAGCCCCACGGATGTTCAGCGAGGATCCGCAATGCCTCTGGGCGCGCGACAAACATGGAGCCGAACGGCGCGAGGGGTGAGACATCGTCGACAGGGACATGGATGCCGAGCTCGCCGCGCAAGCGCTCGAACCCGGGCTTGTTCGCCCACCATCCGTGACCGAGACTCGGATACCCAATGTGAACCGTGGGCGGGAAGACGATGCCCAGTCCGGCTTCGCGCTGGAACAGGCCGACAACATTCGCCGCGTAGCCCGGCGAGCGCAGAAGGTTGTCAAACTGCTGCGACGCGAAGTGCACACCGACGTTGTAGCCGTCCTGCGGAGTCTTTTTGGAGTGGAGCTTTACCACGAGGTCGTAGTCATCGCTGAGCAAGAGGTCACGGCACCCGATGAAGAAGGCGGACTGGTCGCGTCCGTTATTCGACGCGACAACGCGGACCTCGACGGTGCCCTCGACATCGTGCGCTGACAGCCGTCTCTCAATGTCCGCGGCTCTGATCTCATCGGGTGTGGTGACGACGAGATCATACTCGGCCGGCAGCATCTGAGCGCGAGCGAAGATCTCGTCCGTCATCTCCGGGTAGTAGATGTGCGCGATCACCAGGGTCCGCAGCGGCCGCAGGGCATCATAACCTGAGCCGTCTTCGCCGAGAACTTCGAGCATCGCTGCATCGGCATTCAGCGTGCGCGGCTCGACGTTGCGTGCGAGGTCGGCGTATACAAGCTCCATGGGGTACCCGAGGCGTTCCACGGTATCCAGCGTCCAGCGACCAACGACCCCGAGGTGATCGAGGTAGGGCGGCCACTGGAAGAACGGGCGTCGCTTGAGCGTTGGGCACCCGGCCTCGACGAGCTGTTCTGCGTAGAGAACGGCATGGTTCTCCACTTTGTCGGTGAAGGTCGGAAATGCGACCTCGCCCACGAAGCCGTGATCAGTGAAGTGCTCCGTGAACACGCCCTCGTGCTTGACGACGGCGTCCGAATAGCTGGTCATCTCGGGAAGATCGCGCCAGTAGGCGGCCCATTCCAGGGAGAGGAACATCTCCCGCCGGACGGCGACCCAGTATGACTGCAGGTGGTAGGGAAGGTACCCAGAGTTAGTGAACGGATGCGGTTCGACGCGGACGTGGTCAGTCATCCCCCAGAAATGCAGAGGCCGCTGATCCATACGCTCGAAGACCGGGCCGAACGGCTGCACTGGTCCGAACCAGGTGTCATTGGCGAGGACGACCTCATCGTATTCCGCGAGGCTCGCACCAACAGCGTCGAGCCCCTCCTTGTATCCCCATATGTCGTAGCCCCGGTTTTCGCGGACGATGATCTGGTCCACGACGGGTTCGAGGCGCGCCCTGCCGTCCTCGGTGAGCGCTCCGTTCACGACCGCAAGGATGGTCGACGCGTGCGGTCGTAGCGCATTCAGCGCGTAAGAAATGTACTCCTCGACATCACCGCGCCTGTCGTAGACGACGTAGATCAGCAGACGTCGACCACTTTCGGGGAAGATACTCGCCGGACGCGCCGGATAGGTCACCAGTTCGGCGGTTTTCATCGGTCGAGATCTCCTGGCCTGCCAAGAAGGGTGGATACCGTTGTGCGCACACCCCTGCGCGCGAAGCGCAGCGTGAGGGTTGCACGTAGCGCCAGATCGAAAACGGGCATCAGCATGCGTGCCGCGCGAGGATGGTTCAATCGCAAGTACATCCGGGCGAGGGCTACGACGCCGCCGTGACCCGTGCTGCCCGCACGCTGCATGAGCGCAATCTGCTCCACGGGCCATCCGCGCGTGGTGGAGAAGAGGTAGTCGGTCTTCGATTCAAGCGCGGTGTGACTG
>CAMFIY010000426.1 GCA_945952575.1 uncultured Leucobacter sp. | reverse complement strand
GCGGCCGATCGTGGTCTTGCCCGATCCTGAGGCCCCGACGAATGCCACGAACTCGCCGGGCTCGACGCGGAACGACACGTCGTCCAGCGTCGGGCGATCGCCCTCGCGGGCGTCCGGGTAGCGGAAGGTGACCGAATCGAACTCCACCGAGCCGGCCCGGCCGGGCGCCTCGGATGGGGCGGCCGCATCGGGAGCGTCGACGATGGCCGGCTTGAGATCCAGGTACTCGAAGATCCGGGCGAAGAGCGCGGAGGAGGTCTGCAGGTCGAGCGCCACGCGCATGAGCGCCATCAGGGGGAAGAGGAGTCGCGATTGCACCGTGGTGAAGGCGACGATGGTGCCGGCCGTGATCCCGGCGTCGAGCCCCTGACCGGTGGCTCCGGCGATGAGCCAGCCGGAGACGAGGTAGACGATCGCCGGCACTGCGGAGAGGAACACGCTCACGAGGGCGAAGAAGACCTGACCGCTCATGGCCTGCCGCACCTGCAGGCCGATCTGCGTCCGGTTCTCGCCGGCATAGCGCTCGGTCTCGGCCTGCTGTCGCGAGTAGGTCTTGGCCAGCAGCACGCCTGAGACCGAGAGCGCCTCCTGCGTGATCGCCGTCATCTCCGAGAGCGACTCCTGAGTCTTGCCCGCGATCTTGGCCCGCACCTGGCCGACCCGGCGCTGCGCGAACACGAGGAACGGCATCAGCAGTACGGCGATCAGCGTCAGCTGCCAGCTGAGCAGGAGCATCGCGACCAGGGCCGCGATCACGGTGACCGTGTTGCCGATGACGTTCGACACGGTGTTGGTCAGCACGTTCGCGACGCCGCCCACGTCGTTCTGCAGGCGGGACTGGATCACGCCGGTCTTCGTGCGGGTGAAGAAGCCCAGCTCCATCGACTGCAGGTGCGAGAAGAGCTTGATCCGGAGATCGCCCATCACGCGGTTGCCGACGCGCGCCGTGTAATAGGTCTGGATGATCCCGAGCCCGGCCGAGATCACGTAGACGAGCACCATCGCGCCGACCAGCCAGGACAGGATCGTGAGGTTCGGGCCGAGGGTCTGCGCGCCGTCGGCCGACTTCGGGAACAGCCCGTCGTCGAAGACCCGCTGCGTGATGAGCGGCGGCAGGATGCCGAGTGCGGCGGAGATCAGCACGAGCACGATGATCACGCTCAGCTGCGCGCGGTACGGGCGGAAGAGGGCGGCGATGCGGGATCCCAGGTTCTCGACCTTCGGCGCCTGCTTGTTGAGCTCGCGCTGCAGCGAGGCGTCTCCCGCGGAGACGCGATTCCTGCCCGGCGGGCCGCCCATCGTCATACGTCGAAGAGTACTCCGCGCCTCCGACACGAGCGCGATCGTCCGCTCCGGGCGCAATCGGATCGCGCCGACGCGGCACGACGTCTGACAGGATGAGGGGATCGGCAGGGCGAACCGGACGAGAGGAGGCGACATGTCAGATCCGCACGCCAGGATCCGTGAGGCCGCGGCCGCGCGCGGGCTCGAGATCGAGATCCGGGAGCGACCCGCGGCGAACTCGCTGCGGGAGGCCGCCGATATCCTCGGCATCCAGCCGTCCGGGATCGTGAAGACGCTCGTCGTGAAGCGATCCGACGACACCTACCTCTTCGCCCTCGTGCCGGGCGGCCGCGCGATCTCCTGGTCGAAGCTGCGCGCCGTCGTCGGGGTGAACAAACTGCGCCTGCCGGAGGCCGAGCTCGCGCTCGCCGCGACCGGGTACGAGCGCGGCACGATCACGCCGGTCGGGAGCACCGTCGACTGGCCGGTGTTCGCCGACGAGAGCGTCGTGGGGCAGCGCGTCGCGATGGGCGCGGGATCCCACGGCTACAGCCTGTTCGTGGATGCCGACGAACTGATCCGCGCCTACGGGGCGACGGTCGCCGACATCTCCGTCCCGGAGTAGGCGCGCCCGCCCGGCTCAGACCCCCATGCGGTCGAGGGCCGCACGCAGTCGATCCACCGTGCCGTCGATGTCGCCGAGCTTGTCCAGTCCGAACAGTCCGAGGCGGAACGTCGAGAACGACTCGGGCTCGCCGCAGTGCAGGGGCACGCCGGCGGCGATCTGCAGGCCCTCGGCGATGAAGCGGGCGCCGCCGCGCAGACCCGGATCATCGGCGTGCACCACGACGACGCTGGGCGCCGCGAATCCCGGAGCCGCGACGGAGGGCAGCCCGCGTTCGGCCAGCAGCGCGCGAACCCGCCCGCCGAGCTCGGTCTGGGCGGCGCGCAGGGCCTCCGCGCCGCGATCCCGGGTCTCGATCATCTGTGCGAGGTTCCGCACGATCGTGTCGGTCGGCATGGTGGCGTGATAGGCGGCGCGACCGTCCCGGTACGCGTCCGAGATGGAGAGCCAGGTGCGCAGATCCACCGCGAAGCTGGTCGACGCCCGGGACTCGACGATCTCGCGCGCCGCGGCGTTCAGCATGACGAAGCCGACGCCCGGAGACCCGCTCCAGCCCTTCTGCGGCGCGCTCAGCAGCACGTCCACCCCGAGCGCCTGCATGTCGACCCACAC
>CAMFIY010000425.1 GCA_945952575.1 uncultured Leucobacter sp. | reverse complement strand
GGAGGTTCTCGTCACATCAGGGAAGCCAGATCAAACAACCTCCCTGGGCAGTACAACTAGAGGAGTGCTGAGTCGACGCGGCAGCACTTCTGCTGCGCATAGGGGCGTTCACTCAGCGGCATCCAACCCGGTTCCCTTCGCCGAATGAGCCGGGGATGCCCGGCTTCCCCCTCCGTGGTCATGTGGGGGCCGGCGTTGGTCCAGCAGTTCTGCGCGCGCGTCTCGCACCACAGCGCGAGCCGCGCTTCGCGGGGGAGGCAGGCACGATGTGTCCACCAGGCGCGCTTCTCGCCGTAGGGTCCGAACTGGTGGCCCTCGCTGTGCGCGATCGCGTCGTGGACGGCGCGGAAGACGTCGTTGGCGAGCATCGGCGCCCGCTCGCCCGTGGGCAGGGTGACCGTAACGCTGCGAGCCATCGGATGATCCGGCGGAAGGGCCCCCTCGCTGTGCTGCGAGACCTCGGTGCGGAAGTAGAACAGGTGCTTGTTCTCGCGGAGATCGGCCAGCATCGCGGCAGAGTCGGCGTAGGGTTGCTCGGTCTCGCCGTGCCAGGGCTCGAAGGTGTAGCCGGCTTCTGTGAGCATGTCCCACTGAGCGCCGATGTGCTGCCGCAGTGATCGGTAGGAGCGGGCGACCTGCGGGTGCGCGGGCTCGTGCGGTGCGGCCGCGTATGCCCTCGCTGCAGCGATGTCGTCGAGCTCGGTCAGTCGGGGGATCGGCGTGCGCTGTGGGAAACCGTGCGCATCGGCGTACCGCTCTCTGAGCGACTGGATCTCCTTGATCGGCTGGTGGTGACGGTAGCTGTCGTTGCCGGGCACGAAGGCAACGTGCGCTCGAGCGAAGGTGGGTTCTGTTCCGAGACGGGCGGCGATCGCGTTCACGGCGGATGCCGGCAGCGGATACTCGGCGGGTTCCGCGATCTCGAGCTTGCCGTCATAGAGCCTGCCTCCCGGTGCGCCGGCGGCGCGGAGAATGTCGAGGGTCTCCTGGACCTGCTGCTGCGAGCCGGTGCCGGCGGCGAAGCTGTAGACCCGGTCGGGGCCGTCAGCGTCGAAGTACCCGGCCATGATGCTGTCCTGCTCATACCGCCCCGCCAGCTCGCCGGCCCAGTCGGTGACCTGCTCGAAGCTGTCCGCGTGGACGATGTAGGCGCCTGCAGGCTCCGACGTGCCCTCCCAGAGCCCGTCCGCGTGCTGCAGCTCGGAGATCTCGATCCCGTGACGTTCCGCGGCCGCGCGCAGGGTGTCTTCGTACTCGATCCACTCGTCGGTGTCCCAATAGCTGGGGCGCGAGCTCATCCGCATCAGCTCGCCCGAGACCGGCCGGAACGGGGTCGCGCCGATGAAGGCCTCAAGCTGCTTCTCGGCGTTCCGCTCGCGCTTCTCGGCGCGGCGACGCCGCTGCCCTTCGGCCGTCGACGACGGGCACCGCCGCCCTCCGTGGTCGATGTCGTCGCACATGGCCTCTCCCGTTCGTCTGCTGGGTATAGGCCGGGGTTGGGGGTGTTCGCGGACAGAAATCGGGGCCCCGCCGGTCGGCAGGGCCCCGATGAGGGCGGCATGGTCAAACGTCAGCCGTTGAGCTCCTCCCACACCTGGTAGGCGCGGTGAAACTCCGGGCTGTCATCGTCGCCGTCACGCACGAGCTGGTCGAGGTACTCGTCGAGCTCAGCCTGGGAGAGCTGGCGGGGATCCTTCATCCTTCGGCTCCCGCCTCGGCAGGCGGGCAACTGCACCGTGCACGCGGCCGCGAACCGTTCCAGTTCCCGACGTAGAACAGCGCGCACGGCCATTCGTGCTCGCCGCGGCGCCGCAGCCTGGGGACGGTCACCGTGAGCTCGCTGCCCAGGCTCAGCGCGTCCATGATGTCGTCCGCGATGTAGCCGGCCTCCTCGTCCGCCTCGTCCGTGTGCTGCTGGATCGTGCGCACGATCGTTGCGCGCACGTCCAGCGTGACGGTCGGCGATGCCTCGTTCATCGGGTGTCCTCGTCGGGGTCCACACGCTGGATCGCCTCGTGCAGGCGGGCCAGTCGGTCCTCTCGCACGATGATGACGAAGACCACCGCAATGCCGGCAAGAGGCAGGAGCACGATCGGGGCGGGGACCACGATCACCACGCCGACAGCGAGCAGCACGATCGGCAGGATCACCCTCAGCGTTGCGCGGCGGTGCTGACCGAGCTCGTTCCTGATGCGATCCTTGATGACCCCGTCCTGCTGTGCGAAGGCGGTGGCCGGGTCCGAGGAACGCAACATGCTCCGGATTGCGCGAGTTGTCCACTCGCTCAGCGTGCGCTGATGCCGATCCCTACTACTCTCACGCCCGGTCATCGCGTGTACTCGCTCGGGGACGGGATCGGCAGGTCAGGATCGCGGATCTCGTACTGCCGGTCCTCCACGTAGGCCGCGTACTCGTCTGCGAAGTCGTATGCCTCGGCCTCGCTGTGCCCTTCCTGGCGCGCATGATCGAACGCGCTCCGCCACGGCTGACCGGTCGAATCGAGCGGCGGGTACAGGCGGTCGATCAGCAC
>CAMFIY010000424.1 GCA_945952575.1 uncultured Leucobacter sp. | reverse complement strand
GTGCTCACCGAGCGCATGCCGGGTGCGCGCTCGGCGACCGTCGGCTTCTGGGTCGGTATCGGCTCGCGTGACGAGCAGGGGGAGCAGCACGACGCCCCGGCGAGTCTCGGCAGCACCCACTTCCTCGAGCACCTGCTCTTCAAGGGCACGCCGACGCGCGACGCCATGCAGATCGCGACGAGCTTCGACCGGATCGGCGCGGAGAACAACGCGCTGACCGCCAAGGAGTACACCTGCTACTACGCCAAGGTGCGCGACGTGGATCTGGACGGCGCCGTGCAGGTGCTCGCCGACATGGTCACGAACTCGGTCATCGACACGGACGAGTTCGAGAACGAGCGCGAGGTGATCCTCGAAGAGCTGGCGATGGCCGCCGACGACCTCGCCGATGTCGCCAACGAGCGCTTCTTCGAGGCGGTGCTCGGCGATCACCCGCTCGGACGCCCGATCGGCGGCAGCCCCGAGACCATCCGCGCCGCGCGACGCGACGCGGTGCTCGCGCACTACCGTGCCGAGTACGACCCTTCTACCCTCGTCGTCGCCGCCGCGGGCGCGGTGGATCACGACCGTCTGGTCGAACTCGTGCTCTCCGCGCTCACCGGTGCCGGCGACGAGCGATGGAGCATCGAGACGGAGCGTTCGCCCGTGCGCCGTGCGGATCAGGCCGGGGTTCCGGCTCCCTCCGCTTCGGCGACCAGGCCGGATCCGACGCCGACGCCGACACCGTTCCTGACCCAGCGCGAGAGCGAGCAGGTCAACCTCATGGTCGGCACCCGAGGGCTGCATGCCGCGGATCCGCGGCGCTTCTCCTTCGGCCTGATGAACGCGATCCTCGGCGGGGGCATGTCGAGCCGCCTGTTCCAGGAGATCCGCGAGAAGCGGGGTCTCGCCTACACCGCCTACTCCTTCGGGGCCAGCTACAGCGACGCCGGCGTCTTCGGCATGTACGCGGGCACGGCGCCCGGCAAGGCCGGTGACGTGGTCGAGCTCGCCGGCGCGGAGCTCCAGCGGATCGCGTCCGACGGCGTCACGGAGGAAGAGCACGCCCGCGTGCTCGGCCAGGTGTCCGGATCCTCGGCGCTCGCGCTCGAGGACAGCGACACGCGGATGAGTCGACTCGCGCGCGCCGAACTCGGCGCCGGCGAGCTGTTCACCCTCGACGCGTCGCTCGAGCGCTTCCAGGCCGTGACCGCCGAGGACATCAGATCGGTCGCCGCCGATCTCGCCGCCGGTCCGCTCACCGTGGTGGCGGTCGGCGACACTGCGCGCAGCCGGCTGTAGCCGCGGAACGGTACGCTGGGCAGATGACTACGGTTGCGGTGAGCGGTGCGAGCGGCCGCCTCGGTTCGCTGGTGTGCGAAGTGGTCGAGGACCACCCCGATTTCGAGCTGGTCTCCCGGCTCGGCAGCGCGTCCGCCGCCGAAGACGGCTCCGACGCCGCGATCCTGATCGACGTGAGCCATCCCGAAGCCTCTCCGGCGATCGTCGAGCGGGCGCTCCGGCGCGGGCAGCGGGTGATCGTCGGCACGAGCGGCTGGTCGGCGGATCGCCTGGCCCGGCTCGAGGAGCTGATCGCCGAGCTGCTCGCGAACGGACAGCCGGTCGCCGTGATCATCGTCCCGAACTTCTCGCTCGGATCGGTGCTCGGCACGGTGCTCGCCCGGATCGCCGCGCCCTACTTCGACAGCATCGAGATCGTCGAGGCGCATCACGAGGCCAAGGTCGATTCGCCGAGCGGCACCGCGGTGCGCACGGCGGAGCTGATCGCCGAGGCACGTGAGGGACGGCGACTCGGGGCGCCGTTCGCGGATCAGCGCGCCCGTGGCGAGTCGATCGCGGGAGTGCCCGTGCACAGCCTGCGCATGCACGGCGTCGTCGCGAAGCAGGAGGTGCGCTTCGGAGGCACCGGCGAAGTGCTGACGATCACCCATGACACGCACGCCTCCGACGCCTACCGGGCGGGGATCCGGGCGGCCATCGAAGCGATCGGTGCGACCGAGGGGCTGATCGTCGGACTCGATCGGGTGCTGGGCCTGCGCGGATGAGCGCTGCCAGGATCCGGACCATCGCCGGGGTGGCGCTGATGGCGCTGCTGCTGATCCTCTACTTCGTCTTCGCGGGCGTGCGCGCGGTGGCGCTGATCGCGACGGGGACGCCGATCGCGGTGACGATGGGGGTGGCGCTGCTCATCCTGCCCCTGATCGGCGCCTGGGCGCTGGTGCGCGAGTTGCTCTTCGGCTGGCACTCGACGGCACTGATCGATCGGCTGGACGCGGAAGAAGCGCTGCCCGACGATCTGGGCGAAGCCGGTCCGACCGGGAAGGCGGATCGCGCCGTCGCGGATGCCGCCTTCCCGCGCTACCGGGCGGAGGCGGAGGCGGATCCGGAGAGCTGGCGGGCCTGGGCGAGGCTCGGCATCGTCTACGACGCCTGCGGCGACCGCTCCCGCGCGCGCGCCGCGCTTCGGAAGGCGATCCGGCTCCGATCCGGCTCCGATCCGACCCGCGGGCCGGGAGAGTGATCCTGCAGCATCCCGATGAGTGGCGAACACGGCCCTCGCCCGAGAGGATCGGGTG
>CAMFIY010000423.1 GCA_945952575.1 uncultured Leucobacter sp. | reverse complement strand
GGCTCCCCTTCCTCTACCTGCTGCCGGCCGCCCTCGTCTACGGCCTCTTCATGCTGTACCCCCTCGGGCGCTCGGTGCAGCTCTCGCTCTACGACTGGGACGGGCTCTCACTCGCGACCTTCGTCGGCTTCGACAACTACACCGAGGTGTTCACCGACGCGCGGCTGCAGGCCGCCTTCGGCCATGCGATGATCCTGGTCTTCTTCTTCGCGATCCTGCCGGTCTGCCTCGGCCTCGTGATCGCGGCGGTGCTCACCCGCGCGAAGGTGCGCGGCATCGGGCTGTTCCGCACGCTCGTCTTCCTTCCCCAGGTCATCGCGATGGTCGTCGTCGCGGTCGCCTGGAAGCAGATCTACGCCCCCGACGGCACCATCAACTCGGTGCTCGCAGCGGTCGGCCTGCGCGACCTCGCCACGGCCTGGCTGGGCGACTACACCTTCGCGCTGCCCGCGGTCGGGCTCGTCGGGACCTGGGTCTCGACCGGACTCGTCACGGTGCTGCTCCTCGCCGGCATGGCGCGGATCCCGCGCGAGCAGTTCGAGGCCGCGCGCCTCGACGGCGCCGGCGCCGTACGGGAATTCTTCTCGGTGATCGTCCCGGCCGTCCGCGCCGAGATCACCGTCGCCCTCACGCTCACCATCATCGCCTCGCTCAAGACCTTCGATCTCGTCTACGTAATGACCGGGGGCGGCCCGGGCACGAGCACGACCGTGCCGAGCTACGAGGTGTTCCGTCGGGCATTCGAGCAGGGGCAGGTCGGATCCGCCGCCGCGGTCGGCATCACGCTGACGATCCTGATCTTCCTGATCAATCTGGTCGTCAACCGTATCGGGGAGCGTGAACGATGAGGGTCTCCGCCGCCGAACGGGCGATGAACTATGCCGTACTGCTCGTCTTCGCGCTCGTGGTGCTCTGGCCGCTCGGGACGATCGTGGCCAAGGCCTTCGGCCCGGCGACGGTGGCCGACGGCAGAGCGGGCGCATTCCACCCGGAGAACTTCGCCTCGGCCTGGGTGGAGGGGCGTTTCAACCAATACATGCTGACCTCGGTGCTCGTCGCCGTGGTCGTCGTGACGGTGGCGACGATCGTGTCGATCCTCGCGGGCTACGCCTTCGGGACCATGCGCTTCCGCGGCAGCACCGCGCTCTTCTACGTCTTCCTGCTCGGGATCATGGTGCCCACCGAGGCGATCATCGTGCCGCTGTTCTTCGACCTGCGCGAGTTCGGGCTCACCGACACGCTCTGGGGCGTCGCGCTGCCGCAGATCGCGCAGTCGACCGCCTTCGGCACCTACTGGATGCGCGCCTACTTCAGAGGCGTGAACGTCTCGATCATCGAGGCGGCGAGGATCGACGGTGCGACCCCGCGCCGGATCCTGTGGCAGGTGCTCGTGCCGACGGGCCGGCCGGCCATCACGACCATGATCGTGCTCTTCTTCATGTGGACCTGGAACGAGTTCCTGATCCCGCTCGTGATGTCGCCTACCGGGGCCTTCCGGACGGCGCCGCTCGGTCTCGCGCTCTTCCAGGGACAGTACACGCAAGGCACCGCGCTGCTGGCGGCCGGAGCCGTGCTCGTGGCGCTGCCCATCGTGATCCTCTACTTCTTCCTGCAGCGGCACTTCATCCGGGGCATGCTGGAGGGAGCGGTGAAGGAGTAGTCCACGATTCCCGGCGACGGCGGGATCGGCGCCTCGCGGGCCCGCAACGACGGGTCGCGGGCGCTCGGCTCCACGCGCGTGTGGGAAGCTGGTAGTATGGAAGCGCTTCGGACATGCGTTGCGTGCCGTCAGTGTGCGGCACGGAGCGAGTTGCTTCGAGTCGTATTGCGTGAGGACCGGCTGGTGCCGGATGATCGCGCAGTGCTTCCCGGGCGCGGCGCGTGGGTTCATCCAACCGCGCAGTGTCTGAAACGAGCAGTGTCGCGCGGGGCCTTTTCGCGTGCGCTGAAAGCGTCGGGGTCTCCCGATGCAAGCCAATTAGAGAACAGGCTAGAAACACTCATGGACAACTAATGAGCGGCTCAAAATGAGGCCCGTCCGATAAACAAGGTTCTCGCCTGTCTGGCGTGGACCCAGACAGGAGAAAAGTGGCAAACCCACGCGTCAGCGAGATTGCTAAGAAGCTCGGTATCGAGAGCAAGAAGGCAGTCGAGATCTTGAACGACGAACTCAAGGAGTTCGTGAAAGGCCCGTCGTCGGCGATCATGCCCCCGACGGTGCGCAAGCTTCAGGCGTACGTCGGCGAGCATCCCGAGCTCGTGAAGTCCGATGCGGCCGAGCAGGCTCCGGTCGCTCCGGCGGCAGCGCCCGCGCCGAAGCCCGGCGCGGCGAAGCCGAGCGCCGCCAAGCCTGAGGCGCCCGTCGCCGAGAAGCCCGCCGCACCTGCGGCCGAGGCTCCCGCCGCTGCGGCTCCGGCTGCTGCGGCTGCTCCCTCGCCGAAGCCCGCCGAGGCTCCGGCTGCGAAGCCCGAGGACGGCGCGGATGCGCCCAAGCCCGGTGCGGCGAAGCCCGGCGCTGCCGCGCCGAAGCCCGGCGGCCCGCGCCCCGGCAACAACCCGTTCGCGAGCAGCCAGGGCATGGG
>CAMFIY010000422.1 GCA_945952575.1 uncultured Leucobacter sp. | reverse complement strand
GCCACGGTGTTCACCGCCACCTACGACACTGAGACCCAGGTGTGGGTTGTCGACCTGGTCGTGCCGAACCGTGAAGCACCCGACATTGCCGCTCGTGCCGCCACCGGCCGTGTCGCGCTGGTCATCGACTCGACGGGGGAGTGACCCCGCATGGCGATCATCTTCCTTGCCAGCGCGTCCGGCGCCCCCGGCGTGACCACCGCCGCCGGCGCCCTGGCCCTCAACTGGTCCAAGCCCGTGATCCTCGTCGAGGCTGACACCACCAAGACCAGCAGCATCATCCCCGGACTCATCCGCGGGCAGGTCTACCACAGCACCGGACTGACCGAAGCGGCCGTCGCAGACCAGTACGGCGCTCTGACCCCTGACAAGCTCTGGGAGCAGACCGTCGAGCTCAGCCCCCGCTCAGTGCTCATCCCCGGCTTCAAGAGCCTGCAGGGCGCCGCCGGCGCGGGCCCCCACTTCTGGCGGGCACTGCTCGACGCGCTGCGACCCTACGAGTCCGCCGGTTACGACATCCTCGTCGACGGCGGGCGCCTCCACGTCAACGACCCTCGTCTCCCGCTACTGCGCGAGGCGGACAGCATCACCCTGTTCACCGATCGCACGTTGCCCTCCGTGGCAGCCGTGCTCGCACACTGGCGATCCCTCGACGAGAACCGCAACACCGTCCCCGAGTGGCTGCTGAACACGCTCAACGAGATCGGGCACGCCAGCTACGTGGATCTCCTCGTTACCGAACGCTCCACCACGCAGGAGACCTGGCCTCTCAAGACCGTCACCAAGCAGATCGGCATGAACCTGCTGGGCACCATCCCCTGGGATCCGAAGGGCGCCGCTATCTACTCGGTCGGCGCACCCACCCTCGGTGCCCAGCGCACCCCCTACTCGCGGGCCATCGGCGCACTGCTGCACAGCTACAGCGATGTCCTCAACACCCGCACATACACAACCACCGACTGGGAGGGACAGCAGTGAGCGACTCCACGCCCGACCCTGCAGACCTGGGCAACATCCCGTTCTTCACCGCGCCAGCACCGGCCACCGCGCCGGCACCGGCAACACCGCAGGCACCAACGACCGCACCGGCCGACACGGGCCTGCGCAACCTGGGACACGCCGCCGCGCACCTGACCCGCGCGGCACAGCGGAACGCCCCTGCTAAGGATGTACTCCGCCGGCATCAACTGCCCCCGCCCCCTGCTGCTCCGATCGTGCCGACACCGCCCTCCACCCCCGAACGGCCTGCACCCGAGGTCACTCCGCAAACCACCCTCGACGCGCGCAGCGATCTGCCCTGGGCCGACATCGCCGCCATTCGCGACGAGGTCTCCCGTGAGCTCGCCGCGGTATTCAGCGAGTCCATGGACATCACTGCCGAGCAGCGCGAGCAGACAGCGCAGGACCACATCGTTGACCGGGTCCGAGCTCGCGTCGACGACCAGACCCGACGCCCCGGCGAGGGCCGCTGGCCGGCGCCGATGCAGACCGCGATCCGGCAGGCCGTCTTCGACCAGCTGTTCCGCCTGGGTCGGCTGCAGCCGCTCGTCGACGAGCCCGACGTTGAGAACATCCACATCAACGGGTTCGACGACGTCTGGATCTCCTACGCGGACGGCCGCGTGGTCAAGTACCAGTACCCGATCGCCGAGAATGACCGTGAGCTCGAGCGAGAGATCAACCTGCTCGCCGCCCGCTCGGGTGAGGGCGGACGATCGTTCACGAGCGCCCGGCCGCGACTGCACATGGACCTGCCCGGCGGAGCGCGCCTGGCAGCGATCGCCGAACCCGTCGCCACCCGCCCCACGATCGTCATCCGTATCCACCGCCTCGTCGACGTCACCCTCGACCAGCTCGTGGAGCGCGGCACCATCACCCGCCAGGCGGCAGCCTTCCTCCGCGCGGCCGTCATCGCCGGGGTCTCCGTCGTCACCAGCGGCTTCCCCGGCGCAGGCAAGACCACACTGCTGCGCGCGCTCGCCGACTGCATCCCGGCCGAGGAGAAGATCGTCACAATCGAGATGGAGCGTGAGCTCTACCTTCACAAGATCAACGACCGCCACCCTCGAGTGGTCTCGCTCGAGGCGAAGCCGGGGGAGGGGGAGCGTGGCGCCGATGGGCGGCTGCCTGGTGAGATCACCCCCGAAGACCTGGTCTACGACACCCTCCGACTGGACACGCAGCGCTTCATCGTTGGTGAGGTCCGCGGGCCTGAGATCTACGCCATGATGCAGGCCATGCAGTCCGGTGTCGGGTCGCTGTCCACTCTGCACGCCGCCAGCGCAGACGACTCGATCGACCGCATGTCGGCGCTGATGCTGTCGCGCGGCAACAACACGACCCCCGTGTACGCCTACCGGATGATCGAGCAGAACATCAAGATCGTGGTGCAGATCTCGAAGATCATCGACCCCGCTACCGGCAAGCCCCGCCGCGTCGTCACCGAGATCGCCGAGATCCTGCCCGGCGAGGAGCAGAACAACTCCCGCCCTGTGGCTTCTCAGGTGTTCCGCTTCGACCGATCCACCGGCAGCCTCATCACCGCTGATATGCCATCGCCGCGGCTCCTCGAGGAGCTAAAGTTC
>CAMFIY010000421.1 GCA_945952575.1 uncultured Leucobacter sp. | reverse complement strand
CGCTGGCGGTGGCCGGCCTGCCGACCGACCGCTTCGCCTTCGAGGGCTTCCTGCCGCGCAAGGCGGGGGAGCGCGGCCGGGTGCTCGCCGCCCTCGCCTCCGAATCGCGCACCCTCGTCTTCTTCGAGGCGCCCTCCCGGATCGCGGAGACGCTCGAGGCGCTCGCCGAGGCGTTCGGACCGGATCGCCCGGCCGCCGTGTGCCGCGAGCTCACGAAGCTGCACGAGGAGGTGAAGCGCGGCGGTCTCGCCGAACTCGCCGCCTGGGCGGCCGGGGGAGTCCGCGGGGAGATCGTGCTCGTCGTCGGCGGGGCGCCCCACTCGGCGGTCTCGCCCGCGGCGGCGCTCGCCGAGGTGCAGCGCCGCGTCTCCGACGGAGAACGGCTCAAGGAGGCGACGCGGGAGGTCGCGGCCGCGACCGGGCATTCCGCGCGCGAGCTCTACGCCGCCGCGCTCGCGGCGCGCGAGTAGTCCCGTTCTCGTCGCGCGCAGGCCTCAGGGCCCGACTGCGCGCGGGATCACGCCCCGCGTCCGCCGTCGGCGTAGCCGTCGGCGAGCTCCTGCCCGGTGAGCTCCTGAATCGCCGCCATGATCCGCTCGGTCGCCGCGCGCCGCGCCCGGCCTCCCGGCAGCTCCGCAAGATCGTCGAGGGGGACCGGGCGGCCGAAACGCACCTCGGTGCGCGGCGGCCTGCCCGAAACGGGATCCAGGATCTCGCGATTGGTGCCGATCAGCCCGACCGGCACGACCTGCGCACCCGTCTCCAGGGCCATGAACGCCGCCCCGCCCCGGCCGCGGTAGAGCCGGCCGTCTCGCGAACGGCTGCCCTCGGGAAACACCGCGAACACCTGCCCGGATGCGAGCACCTCGCGACCGGCCTCGAGCGCCGCCTGCGCGGCGGATCCGGTCTCGCGCAGCACCGGGATCGCTCCGATCGAGCGCATGAACCAGCCGCCGATCCGAGAGTCGAAGAGGGACGCCTTGGCGAGGAACTGCACCTTCCGCGGCGAGAACGACGGGATGATGATCGTGTCGACCGCGGAGAGGTGATTGCTCGCGAGCAGCACGGGGCCGCTCCGCGGGATGTGCTCGGCGCCGGAGACGATCGGGCGGAAGCGGATCCGGAGCAGCGGTCGGAGCACGGCCCGGCCGATCGTGAACACGATGCCCGGGCGCGCGGGCTGCTGACTGGCGCTCATGCCCCGAGAATAGCGGGCGGCCCATTGCCAGGTTTCGGTTATGTTCGGATGAGATACTCGTCTGGTTGCGTCATCCCGCAGCCGTCGAGCCTCGAGCCGGACACCGCGCTGAGGGCACGACCACACACCGCACGACCCCGACGAATCGAAGAGGCCTCCGTGAAGCGCACCCGCTCCCTGCTGTCCATCGCTCTGCCCGCAGCCCTCGCCACCGCGCTGGTGCTCACCGGTTGCGCGAGCGGGTCCCCGGACGACTCCAAGACCACGAGCGGTGCGGACTGCGCAGCACCCGGCACCGCGAGCGATTCGGTGAAGCTCGAGGGCAAGCTCGGCAAGGAGCTGAAGCTCACCTCCAAGACGCCGATCACCGTGAAGTCGCTCGAGCGGACCGTCGCCATCACGGGCGACGGCGAAGCGGTCAAGGAGGGCGCATCCGCCACCGTCGAGATGAGCGTCTTCAACGGCAAGACCGGCGAAGCAGTCGCCCCGGCGGCCCCGGCCACGCTCGTGAACAAGACCGAGAGCCTCGCCCCGTGGGCGGCGAAGGCGGTCACCTGCTCGGCGATCGGCGATCGCGTCGTGGTCGTGACGACCGCCTCCGACGTGCTCGGGGCCGGTGGCGGAGCGACCTACAAGCTCGATGACGCCGACGCGCTCGTGATCGTCTTCGACTTCATGAAGCTCGCGACCACCCGCGCCGAGGGCAAGGCGGTCGACGCGCCCGCAGGCTTCCCCGAGGTGAAGCTCGCCGCGGACGGCGCGCCGACGATCACGATCCCCAAGGGGGAGAAGGCCCCGACCAAGCTGAAGACCGCGACGATCATCGAGGGATCCGGCGCGAAGGTGGCGGCGACCGACACCGTGCGCCTCCAGTACACGGGCGCCGTCTGGAG
Organism: uncultured Leucobacter sp.; assembly: GCA_945952575.1. Taxonomy (GTDB): domain Bacteria; phylum Actinomycetota; class Actinomycetes; order Actinomycetales; family Microbacteriaceae; genus Leucobacter. The sequence goes on along the minus strand of CAMFIY010000421.1, from coordinate 494 downwards.
CAACGGCAAGGTGTTCGACTCGAGCTCGCAGACCGGTCAGCCGATCTCGCTGGCCGCGAACCAGTTCGTGCCGGGCTTCACGGAGGCGATCGTCGGGCAGAAGGTCGGCTCGCAGATCATCGCGATCATCCCCGCCCACCAGGGCTACGGGAAGAACACGGCCAAGCAGCTCTCCTCGGTGAACGCGACCAAGGACGACGTGATGGTCTTCGTCATCGACATCCTCGAGGCGACGCCGGCCGGATAGCGCGCGGCCCTTCGCGCCGGTCGGGGCGACGAGCTCGGGCAGAATGGGTTCCATGAGACGCGTGCTGATCCTCGGTTCGACCGGTTCCATCGGCGAGCAGGCGCTCGACGTGATCCGGGCCAACCCGACTCGATTCGAGGTGGTCGGCCTCGCCGCGGGCACGAATGCCGCACGCGTCGCCGAGCAGGCCGAGGCGTTCGGCGTCGAGGACATGGCGCTCGGCATCGCCGAGGCGACGGCGCTGGTG
>CAMFIY010000420.1 GCA_945952575.1 uncultured Leucobacter sp. | reverse complement strand
CCCGTCAGCTGATCCTCGAATCCGCCATTCGCGTGCTCGCACGCGAGGGAACGCACGGTGCCCGGGTCGAGGAGATCGCGGCGGAGGCCGGCGTATCTCTCGGGCTGCTGAACTATCACTTCGGCAATCGGCGGGCGCTCTTGCGCGCCGGCCTTGCGTCCGGGGTGCATCAACGGCCCGTGCGCGAAGGGAGCTCGCTCGCCGAACTGCTGGCAAGCGGCCTGCTCGATGGAGACGAGGAGATGCGGGGATGGTGGCGCATCCGGCAGGAGACCCTGCGCGTCGCGGCCTTCGATCCCGAGCTGCGGGCCGCCGCGACCGGTGCCACGACCGCATGGACGGTCGATGTCGCCGCCCGTCTGGGCGGAGGGCCGAACGCGCTGCGAAACGCACGGCTGGTCGTCGCGCTGCTGGACGGCCTGCATCAGCGCCTCGCCTCGGGCATCATGCGGTTGAGCGAGGCGGAGAGCCTCCTCGATGACGTGCTCACCCGCATCGCAGAGGAGGGCTGAGGTGGCGAGAAGGTCTCGTCGAGAGGCGATCCTGGATGCTGCGGCGGAGCGGATCGTGCAGGTCGGACTCGATGACCTGCGCATGCAGGACGTCGCGGAGCTGGCGGAGGTGACGCCGCAGCTGCTGGCGTATCACTTCCCGAACCGGGCCGCCCTGATCGTCGCGGCGCTCAACTATGCCGCGGACCGTGCTCCATCGGTGAACCTGTTGCATCGGGGAGGGTTCGATCGTGCGATCGACACCCTCAGAGCCGCGCTGCTCGCCGAGTTCGACGAGGCCTCGAGCGTGCGCAACCTGAATCTCGTCTGGAATGAGGCTGCGGCGCTGCCGGATGCGGGCGAGGATCTGCACCGGGCGCTGGCGCGGGTGACCTCCGACTGGGACGATCGCGTGACCGTCGGTGTGCTTCAGTGCATCGCGGAAGAGTCGATCAGGGCCGATTTGAATCCGCGGGATATCGCCGCCGCACTGACTTCGGCCGTCGAAGGGTTGAGTCAGAGCTGGCTCGCGGGAGTGATCGACGCCGGTGAGGCGCGTGAATCTCTGGCCCAACTGCTCGACCTCTACCGGGCCTGAGCGCTCTGCGGACGAGAAACGGGGGCCGGTGCGCGAGCACCGACCCCCGTTCCGCCGGAGCGATCCGGTCTAGCGCACCCGGACCTTCGCCCGGTCGGTGTCACCCGAGTAGACGCCGTTGCCGGAGAACACGACTGTGAAGGCGTGAATGCCCTTCTTCAGACCCTTCAGCTTCAGCGACGCCTTGCCCTTGACGATGGCGAGGCTCGACCTGACGAGCTTCTTCCCGTCGTAGACCTTGACCTTCGCCGAGACCTTGCTGGTCGCGGTGTCGGGCAGCTTCAGGCTGACCGACAGCGAGGCCTTGCCCGTCGATCCCGGCTCCGCCGATACGGAGAGCGAGGACTTCGACTTGCCGACCGTCGCCTTGACCGTCGCCGTTCCGACCACGTCTTCCGCGTTCGTGACCTGATACTTCACGGATGCGTTCCCCGCGAAGCGAGGAGCCGCGGTGAAGCGGATCTTCCCGCCCGCGACGGTGAACGTGCCACCGGCGACCGTGACGGCGTTCGCGGTCGAGGTTCCCTTGACCAGCGTCAGCGAGGACGGATCGAGGGCCGGCTCGCCGCTCTTGCCGTCGTTCGCCAGGACATTGATCGTGACCGTGCCGCGGTACTTGACCGAGCCGACATCGCTCTTCAGCGTGGTCGCCCGCCCATCGTCACCATCGCAGCTGCGACCCGAGGGGCAGCCGACCGTGGTCACCAGCGGCGTGTCTTCCGGAGCGTAGACCGTCGTGCCCTTGAGCATGGTCAGGAGCACCTTCGTGTCCGCCACCTTGGTGATGTCGGTCTTGAAGATGTTCTGATCGGTGACGATCAGGTCTGCCAGCTTGCCCTCCTCGAGCGAGCCGGTGATGTCGTCCTGATGCAGCTGGTAGGCCACCCCGAGAGTCATCGAGCGCACGGCCTCCACCAGCGTGATGCCCTCGTTCGCCGCGAGTGCACCCGGGTAGATGGCACGCGCTTCGTTGGCGGGCCCCTCTCGGGTGACCGCGGTCTGGATCTGGCGCCAGGGCATCAGATTGGTGACCGGCCAGTCCGAGCCGCCGGCGATGGTGGCGCCGGCGTTGAGCAGCTCGCGAGCAGGGTAGATCCGATCGATCTCGTCCTGGTTGATGTAGCCCTCGATACCGGTCGTCGACCAGGCGTCGCGCTGCGCCCACTGGAGCGACATGCTGGCGACGACCCCGAGCTGCTTGAAGCGCTTGAGGTCCTGCTGGTTCACGAACTGGAGGTGCGTGATGGTGTCGCGACGATCCCAGCTCTCGTTCGCCACGATGTTGGCGGCGAAGTTGTCGAGGGTGACGCGAGTCGACCGGTTGCCGAGCGAGTGGACGTGGATGTTCCACTTGGCCGCATCGAGCGACTTGAAGCCGGCCTTCGCGTCCTCGCACGAAGGCTCCTCGCCGCGGGTGTCGCCCGACACCCAGATGGGGTTCTCGGTCGTGCCGATGTTGGTGTTGTAGGGCTTCTCCATCGCCGCGGTCTGCCCGGGGT
>CAMFIY010000419.1 GCA_945952575.1 uncultured Leucobacter sp. | reverse complement strand
GATGCGGCCGCTCCCGCAGAGGCGCCGAGCGCGGGAGAGCCGAGCACGTCCGCTCCGATCTCGAGCAGCGCCGCATCGGTGACCACTCCCGCCGTCCTCGGCGTCAGCGAGGTGCCGTTGCGCCGCGGGCTGCCGCGCGTGCCCGGTGGAGAGAGCTGGCCGGCCGCGGGCTTCGCGCCGGTCCTTGCCGTAACCGAGGCTTCTGCGATTTCCGCGGACGGAGCGACGCCGGCCGAGACCGCCGCGCCGATCGACCCGGCGCTCATCGAGCCGGAGCCTGGTGCGGCTGAGCCGGTTGCGGTCGAATCCGGGGCACTGACCGCGGAGCCGGCGATGCGGGCTGCGGACGCGGTGACGCCGACCGCGCCGACGCGCGAGACAATCCCGGTTCCGTCCGGCGAATCCGTGAAGCCGGCCCCCGCGACGAGCGCACCGACGCCCGAGGCCGCGGCGAAGCCGGTCCGCGAGCCGATCATGCTCGGCGGGAGGACGCTCGGCGGCTGGATCAGACTCGGTGTGCTGGGCGTTCTCGGAGCCGTCGTGGCGGCGGCGATCATCGTGCTCGCCGCGCGCGGCGTCACCACGCTGCCCGGAGTTCCCGAGTTCGTGAAGCGCTATCCGGGCGAGTACGAGCTGCCCGACTTCGTGGATCCCGGATTCCCGGCCTGGGCGCGCTGGAATCATTTCCTGAACTTCTTCCTGATGGTCCTGATCATCCGCTCCGGGCTGCTGGTGCGGCATCAGCAGAAGCCGCCGGCGTTCTACACGCCGAAGCGGGGCGGGAAGAAGGTCTCGATCTATCTCTGGCTGCATACGAGCCTGGACGTGCTGTGGCTGGTGAACGGCGCGGTGTTCGTCGTGTTGCTGTTCGCCAGCGGGCACTGGGCCAGAATCGTCCCGACGAGCTGGGAGGTGTTCCCGAACGCGGCCTCCGCGCTGCTGCAGTATCTGACGCTGGAGTGGCCGGCGGAGCACGGCTGGGTCAACTACAACAGCCTGCAGCAGATCATGTACTTCCTGGTCGTGTTCATCGCGGCTCCGCTCGCCGCGATCACGGGGGTGCGGATGAGCACCTGGTGGCCGGAGCGCGCGAAGACCCTGAACCGGATCTACCCGGCCCCGGTGGCGCGCGCGATCCACTTCCCGACGATGCTGTTCTTCTGCCTGTTCATCCTCGTTCACGTCTTCCTCGTGCTCTCGACGGGGGCGCTCCGGAATCTGAACCACATGTTCGCCGGGTCCGATGAGGTGAACTGGACCGGGTTCTGGCTGTTCGCACTGGGCCTACTGATCACCGCCGGGGCGTGGGTCGCGGCCAGACCGCTGCTCCTCGCTCCGATCGCCGGCGTCTCCGGAAAGGTCAGTAACCGCTAGGCGCCGCAGCGCCGCCCGCGGCGGCGGCACCTCATCCCGCTTCGCTCCGGCGTCATCGCCGGGCGCGCGGGTGCGCTATCCCGCGTCGCAGAGCGCGGCCAGCTTCTTGCTCGCCTCCTGCAGCCTCCCGAGCTGGGCGCCGAGCGAGCCGAGGTAGCCGGGCATGCCGAGCAGCGTATCGGGTGCTGTGATCTCGGCGAAGCCGTCGACCTCGGTGCGGACGCCTTCGAGCGCCGCGAGCACCTCGGGATTGCTCACGTTCTCGGTGAGCGCCCCGGCCGAGGCCTGGAGTTGCGCGACGATGCTCCCGATATCCGGAACCTTGCCGGCCGCAACGTCCTTGCCCGCCTGCTTGACCTGGCGCTTCATACCCGTGACCAGCGAGTCGACCTCGGCCTTCGAGCTGGCGCAGGCCTCGCCCGTGGTCTGTTCGGGTGCGAGCGTCGGCCGGTCGCCGGGAGCGATCTCGGCCGGCTCTGCGGTGCATGCGGTGCAGCCGAGGACGAGGGCGACGGCGGTGATGAGGAGCCCGCCGGAGCGCAGCATCATCCGTGTCGACATGGTTGAGAGTGTAACGAGGTGAAGATCGCGTTTTGCTGTGTGCGCCGGGTCGGGTCCGCAGCGGCGAGAGGCGGATTTCGCACCTGATCCTCGCCGTCCGGGTGCACCTCTCACCTTTCGGCGACCGGGAGCTGCGGCGCGCTAGCATGGCGGCATGCGAGAGGATCCGGTGCCCTTAGGCCCACTGGCCGCGGTGCGCGAGACGGTGCGCCGTCTCGCGGCGCCGGATGGCTGCGCCTGGCACGGGGTGCAGACCCACGAGTCGCTGACCCCGTTCCTGGTCGAGGAGGCCGCGGAGTTCATCGATGCGATCGAGCGGGGGTTGCCGGCCGAAGAGGTCGCCGGTGAGCTCGGCGATGTGCTCTATCAGGTGCTCTTCCACGCGGCGATCGCCGAGCGGGACGGCGAGGGCTATGACCTGGATGCGATCGCAGAGGCCCTGAACGAGAAGCTGATCGCCCGCCACCCGCACGTCTTCGGCGACCGCGGGTACATGTCCGTCGAGGAGCTCCACGCGGAGTGGGAGCGGCTCAAGGAGGACGCGGCGGGGGAGCGGCGCGGATCCCGTAGCGCCTTGGCGGGGATCCCCGCCGGCATGCCGACGCTCGCGCGGGCGGCGAAGGTGATCGAGCGCCTCAAGCGGGCGGGATTCTTA
>CAMFIY010000418.1 GCA_945952575.1 uncultured Leucobacter sp. | reverse complement strand
GCCTCTTCCTCCTCGCCCCCGGCGCCGCGGGGGAGGCGACCGTCACCGTGACGGGCGACGGCGGAGCCGTGGCATCCACCCAGACCGTCCCGCTCCTCGCGGGGATCCCCTTGACGCTCGACCTCGGCGGCCTCGCCGTCGGCACCTACACGGTGTCGGTCGCAGCGACGACCCCGGTCACCGGCGCCGTCTGGACGACGACGGGGTTCAGCGCGGGCAGCGATTTCGGCGTCTTCACGTCGGCGGAGGTGCTGAACGCGCCGACGCTCGCGGCGGTCGCGGGCGGCCCGTCGCCGCAGCTGTCCCTCGTGAGCGCGAGTGAGGAAGATCAGACCGTCACGGTCGAAGGACTCGACGGGCGGGGCGCGCAGCAGGTCACCGTGCCGGCGGGGCGGACGGTGCGCGTCCCCATCGCGGGTGACACCGTCTACCGCCTCACGCCCACGGGCGGCGTGCGGGCGTCCGTCGTCTACGCGGGCGCGGGCGCGGTGGCGGGCTATCCGATCGCCGCGGGCGATGCGGCGGCGGCCGCGATCGAGGTCTATCCGCGCTGACGCGGCTCAGAAGTAGCGGAAGCGTTCGGGGCCGAGGTCCCACGGGTCGCGGTCGAGGTACTCGGCCGCCGCGCGGAAGACGGCGCCCTCGATCATCATGCGCCGATGCAGGTCGTCCTCGCGATGCAGGTGCGCCAGCCGCTCGATCGGAAGACGGTAGAGCACGATGCGCTGCTGGTCGGGATGGATGCTCCAGCGCGGGATGCCGTCGTCATCGGATGCCGGCGGCATCGCGCCGACCTCGAAGGTCACATCGCGCAGTTCCGGCCACGCGCTGCGGAGGAACTCGGCCGCCGACCCGACGGCGAAGTCGAACCGTTCCTCGCGGGTCTCGAGCGGCAGGAGCGGGGGCCGCACGACGGGGCTCCGGTCCTCGCGACCATGCCGACCGTGCCGAGCGGGACGGCGCACCGATCTCGCCGCCGCGCGTCGCCTCACCATGGGTCAAGTCTAGGTCGGCCTCCGTCGGCGCGGCATCCACCGCTCGCGCTCGCGCCGCGACTACCGTGAGATCGATGCGAACCAGACTGTGCTCGAAGGTGGGCTGCGCCCGCGAAGCGGTGACGACCCTCACCTACGACTACGGCGATCAGATGGCGGCGCTCGGTCCGCTCGGCGCCGTCGGTGACCCGCACGCGCACGACCTCTGCCGGGTGCACACCGACCGTCTGTCGGTGCCGAAGGGGTGGATGGTCGTCCGCCACGAGACGCTCCGCGTCTGACGCCGCGTCACGCCGCTGCCGTGACGGCTCTCACGCCGGGGCGGGCTGCCGGTGTTCCCCGAATCGCCCGCGGAGATTCCTGAGAATAGCCTGAACGTGCAGTAGTGTCTCGGGGGCCGGGCCGACCCGGCCGTTTCTGAGGAGAGCACATCCATGAACGGAATCCTGCGCAATGCGCTCGCCGAATTCGTCGGCACATTCATCTTCGTCTTCGCGATCATCGGTGCGGTCAACAGCGGCAGCGCCCTGACCCCCCTCGCCATCGGCTTCGCGCTGATGGTGATGGTCTTCGCGACCGGTCACATCTCCGGCGCGCACCTGAACCCCGCCGTCTCGCTCGGCGCCTGGATCCGCGGCGCGATCTCCGCCGTCACTTTCGCGACGTACGTCGTCGTGCAGCTCGTCGCCGGCGCGCTCGCGGCGCTCCTCAGCTTCGTGCTGTGGCCGGCCGCCGAGGCACCGGTGCCGATCGAGGTCGGCCCCGCCTTCCTGGTGGAGGCGCTGTGGACGTTCGTCCTCGTCTACGTCGTCCTCAACGTCGCGACGAGCAAGGCGAACGTCAACAACTCGTTCTACGGACTCGCGATCGGCTCGACGGTGTTCGTCGGCGCCGTCGCGGTGGGCGGGGTCTCCGGCGGAGGGTTCAACCCGGCGGTCGCACTCGGTCTGTCCATCACGGGCGCGTTCGACTTCGCGGCGTACTGGCTGTACCTGCTCGCACCACTCGTCGGCGGCGCCGTCGCCGCGCTCGTCTTCCGCGCGCTCAACAGCGACGACCGGCTGCCGGCGCTCGAGGGCTGATCGGGTCTCGAACGGGGCGGGTGCTGCGGCATCCGCCCCGTTGCGCGTTCCGGCGGACGTCGGCGCCGGCACGCACCTCCGGCGCAGTCCCAGGAGCGTCGGATACTGTAGTTCCGTGTCCGTATGGACACCCGGCGCCCGGACCCGATCCGGCCGCGCCCCGGTCTTTCGAAGGACGTATCCGCCCCTATGACCTCTCGCATCCTGGTCGTCGACGATGACACCGCGCTCGCTGAGATGATCGGCATCGTGCTGCGCACGGAAGGCTTCGAGCCGCTGTTCTGCGCCGATGGAGCCGCCGCCGTCGACTCCTGGCGGGCGGAGCGGCCCGATCTCGTCCTCCTCGACCTCATGCTGCCGGGGATGGACGGCATCGAGATCTGCACCCGCATCCGCGCCGAGTCGGGTGTGCCCATCATCATGCTCACGGCCCGGACGGATACCGCCGACGTCGTCCGCGGGCTCGAATCCGGTGCCGACGACTACATCGTCAAGCCCTTCAACCCGAAGGAGCTC
>CAMFIY010000417.1 GCA_945952575.1 uncultured Leucobacter sp. | reverse complement strand
TCTACACGCGTAAGATCGTCGGCAGCGTCAGATGTGTATAAGAGACAGACCTGGGCCGGGGCATCCGCGAGGCTGAGAAGCAGCTCGCCGACAAGCTCGTGGCCCGTTTCAACACGATCAAGGCGGGGCGTCTCGGGCGCGATCTGGGCGACGACGCGATCATCCGCATGGTCTGCATGCAGGAGCTCGAAGAATCGAATTCCACCTCGAGCGGGATCAACGTGTTCACGATGGTGCGCCAGATCGGCCAGGCGAAGGCCGGCCTCGCCGCGGACTACGCGGCGCAGCTGGCGCACTCGGTCGGGAAGGTCGTGTTCTTCGCCAAGCACATCGACGTCATGGATCGGGCCGAGGCGGCGTTCGCCGAGCGCGGCCTGCGGACGGTGTCGATCCGCGGCGACCAGACCGCGACCGCGCGGCAGGAGCAGATCGACGCCTTCAACAATGAGCCCGATGTGGCGGTGGCGGTGTGCTCGCTGACCGCGGCCGGCGTCGGCGTGAATCTGCAGGCTGCGTCGGACGTGGTGCTCGCGGAGCTCAGCTGGACCGACGCCGAGCAGACCCAGGCGATCGACCGCGTGCACCGCATCGGGCAGGAGGAGCCGGTCACCGCCTGGCGGATCGTCGCGGCTCAGACCATCGACGCCCGGATCGCCGAGCTCATCGACGCGAAGGCCGGGCTGGCGGCCCGCGCGCTCGACGGCGCCGAGGCGCGTCGTGAGGACGAGGATCCGGTCCAGCTGCTCGCACTGATCTCGGTGCTGCGCTCGGCGCTCGGCCGCGGCTGAGCCCGGGCCGCATCCCGCCGCCGATCGCGGCAGGATCCATCGCTCCATTGGCAGCAATGCCTGTGTCCGTCAGGTTCGGGCCATCGCTAGCATGGGGTGCGGAGATGCGGGACCGCGTGCTCGCGCGTTCGAATTCGCACCCGTGACCGGCTCAGTGGTCGGGGAAGAGGAGATCCATGCGTATCGGTGTGCTCTGCTCCGGTGGGGACAGCCCCGGCATGAACGCAGCCATCCGCGGCGCGACACTTCGCGGCGTCGACGTGCACGGCTTCGAGATGGTCGGCTTCATCGACGGCTGGCGCGGCTTCCACGACGGCGAGATGGTGCCGTTGGATCGCCCCGCGGTGCGGGGTCTCTCCGGCGTCGGCGGAGTCTTCCTCGGGACCAGCCGGGTGCCGCCGTTCGCCGGCGGCCGAGGCGAGGCCGATCTCACCGAGTTCCGCGTCCGCATGGCGGAGTACGGGATCGACGCCTTCATGCTCATCGGCGGCAACGGCACCCAGACGGTCGCGAGCATCCTGGACGAGGCGGGCGTCCCCGTCGTCGGCCTGCCCAAGACCATCGACAACGACCTGAGCGGCACCGACTACACCTTCGGCTTCGACACCGCCGTCTCGATCGCCTCGGAAGCGATCGACCGGTTGCGCACGACCGGGGATTCGCACCGTCGCTGCATGGTCCTCGAGGTCATGGGGCGGGACGCCGGGTGGATCGCGCTGCACGCAGGCATGGCCGGCGGCGCGCAGGCGATCCTGCTGCCCGAGTTCCCCGAGTCGCTCGAGCAGGGCTGCGACTGGGTGACGAGCGGTCGGGATCGCGGCCGCTCGTCGATGGTCGTGGTCGCCGAGGGCTTCAAGCTGGCAGGCAGCGATCAGGCGGTGACGCGGGAAGGCCTCGACGGCTTCGGCCGGCCCCGTCTCGGAGGCGTGGCCGAGGTGCTCGCCCCGCTGATCGAGGAGCACACCGGGATTGAGGCGCGCGCGACGGTGCTCGGCCACGTACAGCGGGGCGGGGCGCCGACCGCGTTCGACCGCGTGCTCGCGACCCGCACCGGCATCGCGGCGGCGGATGCCGCGCTCGCGGGGCAGTGGGGCACGCTGGCGGGCCTGCGGGGCGACCGGATCGAGATGGTGCCGCTCGCCGAGGCGGTCGGGCGCCTCAAGACGGTGCCCGAGTATCGCTACGCGGAGGTACGGCTCAACTTCGGCTGATGCCGTGACCGAGCCCGAGGACGGGCTCGGGACACACGGCGCGCAATGCGATGCACTGCCCTGAGCACCTGGGTCCGGCTCAACTGCGGTTGAGCCTCGGCCGTCGCGCCCGGTCAGACGCCCAGGCGCTCCTTCACATCCCCCAGCGAGGGGTTGGTGGCGTTCGTGCCGTCGGGGAAGATCACGGTCGGCACGACGGCGTTGCCGCCGTTGATCGACTTCACCAGATCCTGCGTGGCCGGGACCTCTTCGATGTTGATCTCGGTGTAGCCGATGCCCTCGCTGTCGAGCATCTTCTTGAGGCGCTTGCAATAGCCGCACCACTCCGTCGAGAACATGGTGATCGTGCCGTTCTCGGGCAGGTACTGGTCGCTCATGCTGGCCTCCGGATCGGTGAGTTTCGCGGGCCTTCGCAGTCTACTCGGAACACCCTGGATGCGAACTTGACCGGGCCAGCGATGAATTGCGAAGATGAACTGCACGCGAGCGCGGATGAACCCGGGGAGAACCCCGGGTGTCTGGCGCAAGCGGGTCCACGCATCAGCTCGAACGAAAGACGCCGGTGGAACTCACTCTCATCGTGTTGCTGGTCATCGCACTGGCGCTCTTCTTCGACTTCACCAACGGGTTCCACGACACGGCGAACGC
>CAMFIY010000416.1 GCA_945952575.1 uncultured Leucobacter sp. | reverse complement strand
CATCACTGCCGCGACGAGCACCGCCGTGGCATCCCATTGATCGGGGAAGAAGCCGACCCGGTAGAGGGCGAAGATGCCCGACAGCGGGTTGAAGACGGCGAGCTCCCGGAACGGGCTCGGCAGATCGGCGAGGCCGTAGATGATCGGCGACGCGTAGAAGAGCGCGCGGAGGATCAGCCGGGTGGTGCGCTCGAGGTCGGCCCACAGGGCGCACAGAGGGGCCACGATGAGGCCGAGCCCGGTCAGGAGGATCGCCTGCAGCAGGATGCCGACGGGGAAGAGCAGGATCATCGGGTTCAGCTCGACGCGGGGTACCGCGAACACCGCGAAGAGGATGAGCACGGGGATCGAGAACGCGAACTCGATGCCTTTGCTGAGGACGATGCGGCCGACCCAGATCGAGCGCGGGATGGCGGTGGAGCGGACGAGCTTCGCGTCGCGGTGGAAGGCCTTCGTGAGGTCTCCGACCGCGGAGTTGAACCACACCCACGGCAGCAGGCCCGCGATGAGGAACACGATGTACGGCTCTCCGCCGATACCGTCGCGCTGGAACACGAGCGTGAAGACGAACCAGTAGATGACGCTCATCACGAGCGGGTCGAGCACCGACCACAGGTACCCGAGCGCGCTCGTCGCGTACCGCACCTTGAGATCGCGCGCCGACAGCAGCCACAGCGAGTGGACATAGCGCCGGGCGGAGCCTGGGGCGCCGACGACGGCGGAGGTCACGGGGTCGAGTCTATGAGGCGGGCACCGTGAGGTAGTGCTCGATCACATACTGCGCGATCGCGATCGAACTCGTTGCGGCCGGGGAGGGCGCATTGCGCAGGATCGTCACGGGCCCCACCTGATCGACGGCGAAATCGTCGAGGAGCGCTCCGTCTCTACCCCACGCCTGCGCGCGCACACCCGCGCCGCTCTTGACGTCGAGGTCGGAGAGGCGCAACTCGGGCACGAAACGCTGCGCCTTACGGAAATAGAGGGGCTTGATCAGCGATCCGCTGATCTCATCGACACCCATGCGCCAGTGCTGCTTGGCGAGCGGCCACGCACCCGGCCACGCGAGCGAATCCCACGTGTCCTTCGGCGACATGCGCAGCCACCGGTAGCCTTCGCGGGCGAGCGCGGGGACGGCGTTCGGGCCGACGTGGACGTTGTCGTACACGCCGCGCGTGAAGTGCACCCCGAGGAACGGGAAGCGGGGGTCCGGGACGGGGTAGATCATTCCCGAGACGAGGTCGGTGCGGTCGTGGCGCAGCTCCCAGTATTCGCCGCGGAACGGCAGGATCTTCGGAGACGGGTCTGCGCCCACCATCTTCGCGACGACATCCGACTGCAGGCCCGCTGCCGCGACCACGCGGTCGAAGAGGTGCTCACCGGCCGTCGTGATGACCCGCACGCGACCGTTCTCGAGACGCATCCCCGTCACCTCGGTGTGCAGCAGGATGCGCCCGCCTGCGGCACGGACATCCTGGCCCATCGCATCCGTGATCGACGCATAGTCGACGACGGCGGTGTGGGGTGAGTGGACGGCGGCGACGCCGGCGACGTGCGGCTCGATCTCGCGGAGCTCCGCGACGTCGTCGATGCGGGCGAGATCCGGCACCCCGTTCTCGCGAGAGCGTCGCTCGATCTCCGCGAGGGCTCCGAGCTCGCTCTCGTCGACCGCGACGACGAGCTTGCCCACCTCGCGGTATGGCAGGCCCTTCTCCTCGCAGAACTCGCGGATCTGCACGCGACCCTTTGCGCACAGCGTCGCCTTGAGCGAGCCGGGAGCGTAATAGAGTCCCGCGTGGACAACGCCCGAGTTGTGCCCGGTCTGATGCTCCGAAAGGCGTGCTTCCTTCTCGAGAATCGTCACTTCGGCGCCGGATGCGGCAAGCTCGCGCGCGAGCGCGACACCCACGATGCCGCCGCCGATGATCCCGATCTGCTCGGACATATGCCTCCTCAGGCGAGCGTGTTGTTCCACATCGACAGCGCCGAGCCGATGGCCATGTGCATGTCGAGGTATTGGTAGGTGCCCAGTCGGCCACCGAAGTGGACGTCCTTCTCTCCCTTGGCGAGCTCGCGGTAGGCGAGCAGCCCCGCCCGGTCGTCCGCCGTGTTCACGGGATAGTACGGCTCGTCGTCGCGGGTGGCGAAGCGCGAGTACTCGCGCATGATGACGGTGCGGTCCTTCGGGTACCGGTCCGCGCGCTCGGGGTGGAAGTGCTTGAACTCGTGGATGCGGGTGTAGGGCACCTCGGCATCCGCGTAGTTCATGACGCTCGTGCCCTGGAAGTCGCCGACGTCGAGGACTTCCTCCTCGAAGTCGAGGGTGCGCCAGCTGAGCGCCCCTGCCGCGTCGTCGAAGTAGCGGTCGACCGGTCCCGTGTAGACGACCGGGAGTTGTCCGACGGTGGCCTTCTTGTTGAGCGGCTGGGTCTCGTCGAAGTAGTCGACATCGAGCTTCACCTCGATGTTCGCGTGGTCGGCCATGCGCTCCAGCCACGCGGTGTATCCATCGGTCGGCAGGCCTTCCCACGTGTCGTTGAAGTACCGGTTGTCGTACGTGTAGCGCACGGGGAGACGGCTGATGATCTCGGCAGGAAGCTGTGCGGGATCGGTCTGCCACTGCTTGGCGGTGTAATCGCGGATGAACGCCTCGTACAG
>CAMFIY010000415.1 GCA_945952575.1 uncultured Leucobacter sp. | reverse complement strand
GCCACTGGGAGAGGTCCGACTTCCTGTGAGCTGGCGGTTGTTCTTCCGAAGTCGGCGCTGGCAGTTCATCGTGCTCGCGTGCGTTGCCTTCGAGTTGGCGCTCCCGCTCGCGGGTGGCGATCCGTTCCGCGTGTGGCACGGTCCGGAGTTCACCGAGGGCGTCCCGAACCACCTCATCCTCCAGATCGTCCCGGTCATGTTGCTGCTTTACACCGTCGACTCTGAGCATCACCTGCTCGAATGCGGTGCTGCTCGCTCTCTGTTCGTGCCACGCGTCACCGCGATCGCGGGCGGTGGCCTGCTCGTCGCACTCGCCGCGCTCGTACCCTCCTTCGCCTACCCGATCTGGCACACGCTGCACCCGCTCGCATCGGTCGCGGCTTTCGTGGGAATGTACGGGATCGGACTGGTCGCGGCCTGCATCATCGATCGACGCCTCGCCGGCCTGATCGCCTTCGTCCCGGTTCTCGCGCCGCTGACCTTCGATCCGACCGGAATGCCCGGCCATGACTGGTGGAGCTTCGTCATACCGGGCGATCAGAGCGGACAGCTCGCTCCCGCCTGGTGGGTGTGGGCATGCGCAGGGGTCACCCTGTTCGCGATGCTCGGATCCCGCGCGCCAGTGCTGAGCTCGCACGACAGGTGAAGCCGGAGAGCGGCGGATCTCAGACTCGAAGACTACGACCCGCGGCGCGGATGCTCGATCGGCATCCTGCCGATCACGAACGCGGCGCCGTCCTGCTGCATGCCGTTCGAGTAGTAGGCCACGTGTCCCTCCTCGTCGAGGTTCATGCTGCTCTGGCAGACGATGTCGCCGTTCACGCAGTAGTCGCGCAGCCGGTCGGCGAACTCCTCGAGGCTGCCGGTCGGCCGAGGCAGGACACCGTGCAGGCCCGGGTCGAAGTCCCCGACGTCATAGGGCTCGGCACCGGAGAAGCGAGGATCCCCGTAGAGCACGATAGCCAGGATCCGATCGGCCGCCTCGGGCGTGAGCGAGCCTGCGGCGGTCCCGACCAGTCGATCAGCCGCCTGCGTGAGCGCATCGCCGACCACGAGCGCGCCCTGCGAGTAGCCCAGCAGAATGAAGCGCTGCCCCGGGCAGGCAGCGGCCTGCACATTGAGGGTATCGATCAGGATCCGCACGCCGCGCGTGGCTCCCAGATTGACGTCGGTGTCCGCGGGATAGTCGAGATCGAGCGTTTCGACCTGGTCCGGCCGCGCTTCGGAGATCGCCTTGGCGACGGGGGAGAGGAGCTGAGCCCGGGTCGGCTCGCCGGTGCCGCGCGAGGTGATGACCAGGTAGGGCAGGCAGTCGACGGGTTCGACCAACGGCTCGGGATGCAGGCCGGCGTCGTACGGCTCCAGGGCATCGGCCGGTGCCGGGGACTCCTTCACCTTCGCGATCGAGTCACGGGTCTGCTTCGGATCCGGAGGACTGCTGCACCCGGCCAGAACGAGCGCACCGGCCAGCGTGAGCGCGCATGCGGCCGCCGAGGCGGCAACCCTCGGGCTCGAGCCGCGCGTTCGCAGTTCACCCATCCAGCAACGCGTCCTCGATGTCCGCATCGCTCGGCCCGCGCCGACGACGGCGCTCCGCACGCTGGCGCTCTGCCTGCTCCTGAGCCGCATCTCCCGCATTGAGGTTGCGATGCTCCTGCCGCGCCGCATAGGCGACCCCGATGGCCGCGATCAATATGAACACGTACCACTGCAATGCGTATGAGAGGTGCGGGCCCTCGTCGCGCTCGGGCCGGGCGGCGAGCACGCCCGTCTCGCCGGCTGGATCCTCGCTCACCAGTTGGCCGTACGCGCCGAGATACGCAGTGGCGCTCGTCCCGGTCAGCTTCGCGAGCAGCGGCGCCTCGATACTCGGCACGGACCGCTTCGACGCCGTTCGTCCACTGATCTCGGGCTCGCTCGCTCGCAGACGCGCGAGCACCGTGACCTCGCCGTCCGGGGCTGCCGGCAGTGCGTCCGGGATCTCATCGGTGCCGGCGACCGGAATCCACCCGCGATCGATGAAGATCACGCCGCCGTCATCCAGTTGGAACGCCTGGATCAGATCGGATCCCGCACCGTCGGCGCCGGGGCGGTTGCGGGCGATGAGGGGTTCGTCGACGTAGCGTCCTCGGAGTTCGACCGTCTGCCACTTCCGGGCGTTCTCGTCGAATCCGGTGCGATCCGGGATCGCCTCGCTCAGCGGCATCGGGGCCGCATCATAGTTCCGATCGATCCGCGCGATCTCTGCGCGGGCTTCGGCGCGCCTGGCGAACTGCCAGTTGCCGAGGAGGACGCACGCCACAGCGAAGACCAGCAGCATCGCGAAATAGCCGATCCAGCGGCGGCTGCGGAGGAACGCCCAGCCGGCGGGCCGGGTAGGCGCCTCCGGCGCGGCCGGCGCACTCATCGTCCCGCCTCCAGGTCAGAGACGGCGAGGATCTCGACGGGGAAGGATCTCGCGGAGAGGAAGTCGCGCAGATACTCGAGATGCTCGTCGCAGGCCAGCCAGGTCTTGCGCCGGTCAGCGGCGTGGATCTTCGGATTGCGCCAGCGGATCGCCGCGGTCGCCTCAGCGCGGCAGCCCGCCCGCGAGCATTCGAACGCCTGAGCGGGTGCGCCGCCCAGGGACGCTGCGAGCACACCGCTCACGCCGCGTCACCGCCGGCGGGCTCATCCGGCGCGT
>CAMFIY010000414.1 GCA_945952575.1 uncultured Leucobacter sp. | reverse complement strand
GCTCGGGGTGCTGCGCATCGCAATGATCGGCAACGGATTCAATCTCCTCGATATCGATCCCTTCTACCAGTCGATCGCTCAGGGCGTCATCATCATCATCGCGGTGGCCGTGGATTCGCGGACGGGAGGTGTCGTCAGACAGGCGTGGACCCGTGCGCGCCTGCGGCAGTCGGCCAGGCGCCAGCTCAGAAAATGACGCCTCCCCCGACCTCTGGCTACTCGTAGCGGAGAGCAGCACGATCTGTTGCGAGAGCGCTTCCCGGACGGTACCGTTCAAGTTGAATCGGTTCTCGGTGTCGCCAGGAAGGTCGAAAATGACGCTCAGTCTGAAACGTGTCGACAACATGGTGATCTTGACGAATGATGTACCTCGACTCGCAGACTTCTACCATCGGATTCTCGGACTCCCCTTCTTTATCGAATACGAAGAGACGCCGAAGGTCGAAGAGCAGTGGGCGAGCTTCGAGCTCGGAAGCCTGGTGCTCTATGTCTTCCACACGACGAACAAGACGGCACTCAAGCGAAGAACCTCGATCAACCTAGAGGATCCAGTGGGATTTGACTCGATAGCCTTCGAGGTTGAGGATCTCGACTCTGCCGTGACCGAACTGGAGGGTGAGGTGCAGTGGTGCCACGACGGCACTACGCCCTGGGACCATCAATCGGGTGTCCACTATCGCTACCGAGCCTTCTTCGACCCCGATGGAAACATGATCTACATCACCGAGCCTTCGAGTTCCGGCCGCAAGTAGCGGGCCTCCTCGTCCGAGAACAGGCTGGAGCCTGGTCGCGCGGGTTCCGATTCAGCTGTTCGCAGTGAAGCGATATCGGGCGGGACCTATTCTGCGATCGCATCCCGCACGGTGGGCGGGGCCGTGATCCTGAGGATCTCGGCATCGATGACGCCGTTATTGTGCACCGCGCGAATCGAAGAAGACCGATAGTACAGGGAGTCCCCGCTCCCCAGCCGGAAGGCCTCCTCGTCGACCTTTACGATGACCGCACCCGAGAGCACCAGCAGCAGTTCATCCGAACTCCCGTAAGACTGCGATTCTCCGGTCGCGTTGCCGGCCGGAATGGTCATGCTGTATATCTGCATCGTGCGCACCGCACTGGGCAGAAGACGTTCTTTCACAATTCCCGCGGGTGTTTCCACACGAGTCCTGGCCGGACGGCGGGTGAGTATCGGGAGATCCTCCCCGTGGTCCTCCAGCAAGTCACTCGGAGTGAAGTCGAACACGCGTGCGATTCGGTAGAGCGCGGGTATGCTGGGCACGGCACGGCCGCGTTCGATCTGGCTGAGGAAGCTGGGAGTGATCTTCGCCTTCTGGGCCACGACGGTGAGCGTCATTCGTCGCGACTGACGGATCTCCCGCAGGCGACTCCCGATCCTCTGGGTCTCGAGTTCTGCGGAGTCCGACAGGCTTTCGCCTTCTCCGCCAGCCGACTCGTTTTCCATGTCAAAACGCTATCACTTCTCTACTTTACCGGCAGAAAACCTGCCGGGCAGGGATATTCATCAGATGAAGATGCCGGACCGGAACTGGCGCGCGCCGGAGACGGAACGCTCCTTCATCTGCCCCCGGGCATCGCATGCTCGACGACCTGCGCCTCGAAGTCTGTGCCATGCGAGGCACCGTCGAGCACCGCGGCAAGCAGGCGCGTCTCGGTGAGCAGCACCTCGGTGCCCGCTTCCGCCGCGAGACGCGCAGCCTGCACCTTGGTCGCGGCGCCACCGGTGCCCCAGCCGGACTGCGTGGCGCCGATCTCGACGCCCGAGAGTGCATCGCCGAACGGCACACGCGCGATGCGGGTCGCCCCGGGCATCATCGGCGGAGCGGTGTAGAGCGCGTCGACGTCCGAGAGCAGGATCAGCTGATCCGCCCCGACCATGCGCGCAACCAGTGCCGCGAGGCGGTCGTTGTCCCCGAAGCGGATCTCGTGGGTGGCGACGGTGTCGTTCTCGTTGATGATCGGCAGGATCCCGAGTTGCAGCAGTCTCACGATCGCTCGTTTCGCGTTGTCGCGATGCGTCGGATTCTCCATGTCATTCGCGGTGAGCAGCACCTGGCCGGCGATGATGTCATGGACGCTCAGCGCTCGCTGATAGCGGCCGACCAGGATGTTCTGGCCGACCGCGGCGGCAGCCTGCTGCGTGGCGAGATCTTCGGGCCGCGCTTCGAGCCGCATGAACGGCACTCCGGTCGCGATCGCACCGCTGGAGACCAGAATCACTTCGCTCCCCGCTTTCGCGAGGCGGGCGAGCGAGTCGACCAGCGCCGGGATCTGCGCCGCGTTGTCGCCGCTCACCGACGAAGAGCCGACCTTGACGACGATGCGCAGACCCGCGAAGCGCGGGAGCGCCTGATCGGTCGCCCCGTCGTCGAGGCCGCTCACGAATCCTCCCGCCAGATCCCCGCCTTGCGCTCGCGTTCGAGCTCGGCGCGGGCCTCGGCCTTCGCATCCATGCGTCCGTGATACTCGTCGCGGCGTTCCTTGTTGGTGCGACGACCCGACTGATCGACGCGCAGATCGGTGCCGCGCGCGCCCATCTGCACCTCGGCGGCACTCGTGACGGTGGGCTCCCAGTCGAAGATGACTCCGCCGCCCGGGCCGACCACGACCGTCGATCCGGCGGTCGCGCCCGCCTTGACGAGAGCCTCTTCGACGCCCAGCTTCTGCAG
>CAMFIY010000413.1 GCA_945952575.1 uncultured Leucobacter sp. | reverse complement strand
GACCCGATCAGCAGCCGACAGTGGACAGCGCCTGACGCAGCAGTCTGCCGCGGCCGCCCGCCAACTCGGCGAGCACACCCGGCGACAATGCCTCGTCCGGCGACATCCAACTCACTTCGAGCGCATCCTGCCGTGGATTGCAACTCCCGGTCACGGGCACGACATAGACCAGCGAAACCGCATGCTGCCGCTCATCGACATACGGCGAGACCCCGGGCAGGGGAAAATACCCCCCCACCTGCGCCGGCACCGGCGCGGCGGCGCTCTGCGGGAACCCCACCCGGCCCACATCGTTCTCCAGGTGCCGGAAGAGCGCATCGCGCAGCGATTCCCCGTAGCGGACCCGACCGGCGACCAGGGATCGCGTCATGGCGCCCTCGGGGGTGCCGCGCAGCAGGAGACCGACCTCGATCACACTCCCCTGCCCGTCCACCCGCACCGGCACGGCCTCGACGTAGATGATCGGCAGGCGACCGCGTACGAAGTCGAGCTCCTCATCGCTCAGCCAGCCCGGATTCAGGTTCGCCGGCGGCAGGTCCTCGGGATCGCCCGGCATGTCTTCAGGATCGGGAAGGTCGGCGGTGTCGATGGCCATGCAGCCATTCTGACATCCCGCCCGCGCCGACAGCGCTCAGGCCGGCGGCCCGGTCGTGGCGCGCACCACCAGTGCGGGAGGAGAATCCAGCCACATCGCGGCAGCCGCCGGCCCGACGCCTTCCGCGACTCCCCCGTCGATCCGGCGCAGGGCGAGTTCCGCGGCGCTCCGGCCGAGTGCCTCCCCGTCCACGGCGACCGTGCTGAGCGCCGTCCCCGGGAAACGGCTCGCGGAGCTGTTGTCGTAGCCGATCACCGAGAGGTCCCGTCCCGCCCGGAGCCCACGCGCGGCAAGCGTGTCGAGCACGCCGAGGGCCGCCTGGTCGTTGTGCGCGAAGACCGCCGTCGGGGGCTCGGGATCGTCGAGGAGCCGCGCGGCGATGACCGCCGACGTCGCCCGCGAATATTCGCCCTCGACGATACGCGCCGCGAGGCCGGCGCGCTCCATCTCCGCGAGGTACCCCTCCCGCCGGCCCAGATACCCCTCGTCGGGCGGGTTCGCGATGAAGGCGATCCGGCGATGCCCGAGCTCGAGGAGATGCCTGGCCGCCTGCTCCGCGCCGAGACGATCGTCGGAGAAGACGCTGTCGACATCGGGCACCGCCCGAAAGACGCAGACGAGCGGAACCCGTGCCGCGATCCGCCGCGCCCGCTCATCGCTCAGGCGCAGGCCACCGGCGATGATCACATCGACGCGGCTCCGCCGGAGCGTCTGCAGCGCCGCGAGGTCGTGGCCGCCGTCGGCGCCGCCGACCGCCAGGACGAGCTCCTTGCCCGCGGCTTCCGTGACGGCGCGGATCCCGTCGTAGAACTCGGCGAAGAGGTCGTTGTGCAGATCCTGCAGGAACACTCCGACCGTGTCCCCGCCGCCGCCCGCCAGGCGCGCAGCCACCCGATTCGGCGTGTAGCCGAGCTCCTCGCCTGCGGCGAGGATCAGCGCACGCGTCTCGTCGCTCACCCCCGTCGCGCCGCGATAGGCGATGGAGACGAGCGCACGAGAGACCCCGGCCAGGTGCGCGACGTCCTCCATGGTGGGGCGCGGCGATTTCTTCGGGGTCATCACTTGACCAGTATAACTAGAGCGCTCTAGTCTGTATTTGTCCTATCAATCTCATCCATCGCCGATCGCCCGATCCCGTCCACGATCGGTCTCGGCGGCCGCACCGGGCCTCGAAGGAGCAGCAGCAACATGGCAGAACCGCAGATCGGCGCCCCCCGGATCGGGATCGCCCCCGATTCCTGGGGAGTCTGGAACCCCGTCGACCCGGCGCAGCCCGGCCCGGACCAGTACCTCCGCGAGGTCGCCGCGGCCGGCTACCACTGGACCGAGCTGGGGCCCTACGGCTACCTCGGCACGGATCCCGCACGGCTGCGCGACCAGTTCGCCGAGCACGGTCTCGAGCTCTCGGCGGGTACCGTCTTCACCGGGCTGCATCGCGGCCCCTCCGAGATCGAGGCCGCCTGGGCCGCGGTGAGCGAGGTCGCGGCACTGGTGCAGCAGCTCGGCGCGGCGCACGTCATCACGATCCCCGAGCTCTGGGAGCGTGCGGATCACGGTGACGTCGTCGGATCCCGCGAGTTCGATGCAGAGGAATGGACGGCCTTCCTGAACGGTCACGACGAGATCGGCCGGCGCCTGTTCGAGGAGTTCGGACTGCACCAGCAGTTCCACTCGCACGCCGAAAGCCCCATCGGCTCCTACCTCGAGGTCGTCCGCCTGCTCGAAGGCACCGACGAGCGCTACACCAACCTCTGCCTCGACACCGGTCATCTCGCCTACTACTTCGGCGACAACGTGCGCCTCATCTCCGAGCATCCGAACCGGATCGGATATCTGCACCTCAAGCAGGTCGAGCCGGACCTCCTCGCCCACGTCCTGAAGAACGACATCGGCTTCGTCGAGGCCGTCGGCCGAGGAGTCATGATCGAGCCGCCATACGGCGTGCCCGGATACGGCCCGATCCTCACCGAGGCGGCGAAACACGTGCCCGGGATCTTCGCCGTCGTCGAACAGGACATGTACCCGGTCGGCGACTTCTCGAAGCCGCTCCCCATCGCCACCCGTACCCGTGACTACATCGCGGGTTGCGGTGGCC
>CAMFIY010000412.1 GCA_945952575.1 uncultured Leucobacter sp. | reverse complement strand
GACGAGGCCCGGATCGCCGCCGCACCGTACCTGCCGGAGGGGCGGGAGGCCTATGAGGCCTACAACCTCGCCAAAGCCGCGGTGATCGTCTGGACCATGATCTCCTCGCGCCGCCTCGTGCCGGGGATGCGCATGAACACGGTCAGCCCGGGGCTGACGGAGACGCCGCTGATGAAGGACTTCTACGCGTCCATGGGCCACGATCAGCTCGATCCCCAGACCGAGGACGCGGGCCGGAACGGCACTCCGCAGGAGGTGGCCGCGGTGATCTACTTCCTGGCCTCGGCGGAGGCGTCATGGATCTCCGGCGAGGATGTCGTCGTGGACGGCGGCGGCGAGGGCGGTCTGCTGCGCAGGAAACTGGTCGAGGCGCTCGAAGCGTAGGCCGTTCGAGGGACGGCGGCTTCAGATCCGGTGGAGTCGCCGCCCGTCGCGGATGTGGGCGATGACCTCCCGATGCGCGCGCGCCTCGTCCCCGGACTCGATGGCCTCGATGATGCCGCGGTGCGCACGGTCGAAATCTCCGACGACGTCCTCGTGCTCCAGCATCCGCGCCCAGATGTCCGAGGTGAGGGCCCGGTTCCACTCGCGGTCGGATGCGGCGGTGAGCAGCGGGTTGCCGAGCGCCTCGACGATCGCATGGTGAACGTCGCGGTTGGCCGTGAAGACCTGTTCGGCGGAGACCTGCGGCCGCTCCAGCAACCGCTCATAGGCGGCGCGGAGCTCGCGCACCGCGGATCCGCCGGCACGGGCGACCTCGCGGGCCGCGAAGCCCTCAAGCGCCTCACGCACCTGGTACCGGTGGTCGAGCTCGTCGGTGCTGATCTCCCGGACCACGTAGCCGCGACGACCGTGCGGCTCGATCACTCCCTCGCGCTCCAGCCGCTGCAGGGCTTCCCGCACCGGGGTCCGGCTGATGTCCATCTGCTCGGCGAGCTCGTCCATGCGCAGTCGCGTTCCCGGGACGAACTGGTTGTCCAGGAAGCTCTGGAACAGATACCGGTAGGCGCTCTCGCCGAGACTCTCGCGGGAGATCGCTCTGTCAATGGTCACGTCACGCCACCGCTTCCGAATTCAAATGCCCTTTCAGAAAGGATAGTGCGGCGAGCGCCCCGCGGGCTCAGACGACCCCGATATAGCGGCGTCGCTCGAGGTCGGAAACGGGCATCGTGACCTGCTCGTACTCCCACTGGATCGTGTTCAGGTAGGTGTCGATCAGCTGGTCGCCGAAGACCTCTCGCGAGAGGGCGGAGCCCCGCAGGCGGGCGAGCGCCTCGGGCACGCTGCGCGGCAGGCCGAGCTGATCCGGGTCCGTGTAGGCGTTGCCCTCGCATTTGGCTCGCGGCAGCAGGGAGTTCCGCATGCCGTCGAGTCCGGCGGCGAGCTGCCCGGTGACCGCGAGGTAGAGATTGCTCATCGGGCTGCCGTCGCGCTGTTCGAAACGATAGCTCCCGTGCGCCTCGATCATGCGGAGAGCCACGGTGCGATTGTCGCCGCCCCAGGCATCGGTCGTCGGAGAGAACGAGAACTCCTGTCGGCGCTTGTAGTCGGTGATCGACCACGAACTCAGCAGCGAGAGATCGCGGATGTGCCGTTGCAGCCCGCCGAGGTAGTGCATCGCGAGATCCGGCACGCCCCGATCCGCATCGGCGGCGAAGAGGTTCTCGTCGTCGCGCCAGAGCGAATGGTGGATGTGCAGGCCGCTCCCGCTCTCGTCGTCGAACGGCTTCGACATGTAGGTCGCAACGAGGCCCCGCGCGGCCGCCAGCTCCTTCACCGCGTGCCGCATGAGGATCGCCTCGTGCACGGCCCGCCGGGCCGGACCGTATTGCAGCGTGATCTCGAGCTGACCCCGTCCGAACTCCTGGATGGACGTCTCGACGGGCAGGCCGAAGTCGACGAGCCCGCGCTGGATCTCGATGAGCAGGTCGCCGTAGGGGGAGTTGTCGTGGATGCCGTAGGTGTTGAGATCGCGGCTGAGCGGCAGATGGGTCTCCCCGTCCAGGAGGAAGAACTCCATCTCGAGCGCCACCTTCGGCTCGATCCGCTCCTGCGCGAATTCGTCGAGCACCCGGTGGAAGGCATTGCGCGCGCAGAGCGGATGCGGATTGCCGTCATGATCCTCGATGGTGCAGAAGACCTGGGCGACGCCGGGCTTCCACGGCACGACGCGCAGGGTATCGGGCTCCGGTCGTATCGCCATGTCGGGGATGCCGGCCTCGACGCTGCGGTCCGGAGTGTCGTCCCGCACCTCCGTGCGGACTCCCCACCAGACGGGCGAGCCGGCGGTGTGCGATCCCTCGTCCCGCAGCCGTTCCCACTGGTTCGCGGGGATCTTCTTGCCGCGCAGGATGCCGAACACATCGGCGTAGACGAGTTCGACGGTGTGGATGCCCTCGGGGAGCTGCTCTTCAGACACGGATCCTCCTCGATCAGCCGCGCTGTCGTGCGTGACAGTCGGGCATTCGTGAAAATATATTGGATACGATACACCCTGTTCGACAAGTGTGGCGAGAAATCCTTGATTTATTGCCGCATGATCTGCAATCTCAGCAGAGAATGATTTCATTTTTCCGAAATCGAGGGTCAGGCTATATTATATTTTGAACATATCGAAGAGGGTTGATCGCAGGCGGTTCTCAGGCTGAGCAGGCGGTCGATCGAGAAGGCGGGGAGAGATGCTGACCAGATACGGGCACTACAT
>CAMFIY010000411.1 GCA_945952575.1 uncultured Leucobacter sp. | reverse complement strand
CCTCCGCATCATCGTGCCGCTTCGTGAAGCGAACGAGGAGCCAGCCGTCGGCCGCCAGAGCGTTGGTCCTGCTGACATCGCGCCCCCACTGGCGATCATCGAGTCGATGCTGCTCGCCGTCGTACTCGAAGATCGTCCGATACCTCTCGACCACGAGATCGCCGTAGAACACCCGACCGGATGAGGCGACGATCCGCTGATTGAGGCAGCCGGTCGGCATCCCGGCGCGCTCTAGGGTGAGACGCAGCCGGGTCTCCCCCGGTGAATGGGCACCTGGCCGCATCAGTCGATGGGCCGCCGAGAGCCGACGAACACCCCGTCGTCCCTCCATGCGATCGATCAGGTCACCCGGCTCCGCCTCGCCCGCGAGCGGGTCGAACGGATCCCAGAGCCGATCACCGGCGACCGCCAGCTCGTCGATCCCCAGAAACGGTTCGAGACCGGCCCAGGTCTCCGTCGGGCCGAGCAGGCGCACCCCGTGGAGTTCGACCGGAGCCGAGCCCGGGTCGCCACGGGAGCCTCGGACGCCCCTCCTCCGCGGCGGGTTCTCGCCTCCGAGTGCATGCGCGTGCAGACGGGGATCCTCCTCGCAGCGACGCGGCAGGGGCATCCCGTGCAGCATCGCCGCAGTGACGCCGCAGATCACCCAGTGCTCCGGTGCGGTCAGCAGGAACGCGCGGCACCGCGCCGCCAGATCCAGCTCGAGCCCGATGGGAGCGTAGACACCGCGATAGAGGCGCCGTACATCCGCTCGCCTGAGCCGGGTGGAAGATGCCCCGAGCAGGGCGGCTTCGGCGAGGGTGAACGGTTGGGAGCGCAGTTCGGGCGCGAGCGGTGCGGCAGGCTTCGGCATCCCCCATGCTGACCTGCCGGATCCCGAGCAATGACGTTATCCCCAGCACTGGGCGCAGAAGCATCGGATCACCGTGATTCGAGCCGCCTGTGAGCGCGCTTCGTCGCCCCTCCGAGATGTCGCAACCCGCCGTTTCAAAAGCGGGGAAACGGCGGGTTGCGACTCTTCGGAGTGGGGCCCGCCCGCCGACCGCGGGCGCTACGACCAGACGCCGTCGGCGCGGACCTCGCGGTCGAGCCACAGCTCCGCAGTCACCCGTCGCAGGCGCTGAGCACCGATCCGCTCGAGCAGGGCCAGCGCGCCCAGGTTGTCGTCGAACTGGGTGACGCTCGACGCGCCGAAGAGCACATTGGCGGTGGCCGGGTTCGCCAGGCAGAAGGCGAGTCCGAGCTGCGCGGGTGTCGCATCGAGCGACGCCGCGATGCGCGCGACCTCCGGGTACGCCTCGACGATGCGCTCGCGGATCCCTCCGACGTCGGCGCCGATCTTGCGCGCCGGGTTCAGCTTGCCGACGAGGATCCCGCCCTCGAACGAATCGGAGGCCTGCAGTGCGAGCCGGCCCTCGGCGAACCACCGCCCGTAGAACTCGCCCTCGGCCATGCTGCGCCGCACGAGCCCGTACTTCAGCTGGGCGAAGCTCGGCGGCGTCAGCCCCTCGACCTCGGCGGTGCCGAGCGCGAGCCGGAGCGCCGCGGCCGGCCAGTTGTTCACTCCCCAGCTCGCGAAGCTGCCGCGCAGGATCTCCGCGTGCACGTCGCGGACGACCTGGGCGATATCGATCTCGCCCATGAAATCGCCCACGACGACGGTGTCGAAGCTCTCGACGTCTGCGGCGCCCGAGGATCCCGAGGCGCCGGCGCGGATCCGATCGAGCGAGACGTCCATCTGCCCCGCGAAGCCCGTCCGCGGGTACTCCCAGAGCCAGAGCTTGCCGCACAGCAGGTACTCGGTGCGAGCGAGCCCGGACTCCCGGATCGCCTCGCCGAAGAGCAGGTCGGTGCGGGACGCCTCGGCGTGCGGGCCCATGTTGTAGTAGGCGACGTCGAAGAATGCCGCGCCGGCCTCGGCTGCGCGCGTGATCAACGCGATGCGGTCATCGGGTTCCATCCGATCCCAGATGTTCCACGAGCCCAGGGCGAACACCGGCACCTCCGGGCCGCCAGGGCCGAGCGGTCGCGTCGGGATCGTGCGGGGTGCGGTCACGTGCGCCTCCTTCGACGGAGCCCGCGAACCCGAAAGGATGTCGTGCTCCCTGTCTTTTTTCTACATGCGTATAATAACAGCATCCGTGGCTGCACCGACAGCCCCGACCCTGAAGCCCGACGACGAAGGAGCCCCCATGACCGCATCCGAGACCAGCGTCCCCCGCACCGTCCTCGTCACCGGCGGCGTCGGCGGCATCGGCCAGGGAATCGCCCGCGCCTTCGCCGCCGCGGGCGACCAAGTGATCCTCGCGGACCTCGACGCCCCGGCCACTGCCGCGGCCGCCGAGGCGATCGGCGCCGAGGCGCTTCTCCTCGACATCACGGACGCCGTCGCCGTCGCCGCGGCCTTCACCCGCCTCGAGTCCACGGGTCGAGCGGTCGACGTGCTGGTCAACAACGCGGGCATCCTCTCGGTGCACGGCGCGGTCACCGAGATATCGAGCGAGGCCTACCGCGGGATACTCGAGGTCAACGTGATCGGCACCTTCCAGATGATCCAGGCCTTCGCAAGACAGCGCATCTCAGCGGGCGGCGGCGGCGCGATCGTCAACATCTCCTCGATCGGCGGTCGCCAGCCGACTCCCGGGATGGGCGCCTACGAGTCCAGCAAGGCGGCGGTCGACTCGGTGACGCGCTGGGCGGCGATCGAACTCGCCGCGCACGGGATC
>CAMFIY010000410.1 GCA_945952575.1 uncultured Leucobacter sp. | reverse complement strand
CGGTCTATTCGGTCGAGCCGTCCGCTCGGCACGAGTCGTCTCTCGTGTTCCGCGCGGCGACGCGTGAGATCTCGGTGGCTCCGATCGCACCCGTCTGCGCGACGAGCAGTTCGCGCAGCGCGGCAACGTCCGCCGCTCGGCCCGGGTCCCGCAACCACTGCTCATAGGCGCTTTCGTCGACCCAGAGCGCCGCGACCTCGATTCGCTCGTCACCCGGCTGCAGCCGATCCGGGATCGAGATCTCGACTTCGACGCACCCGGGCACGGCGAGTGATCGCGCCAGCACATCGCGCCGCCGATACAGCTCGAGGACGGACTCCGTCTGCCCCGTCCTCGGGGTGAGGGTGAGTCTCGTCCTGATCATGCTGCTCCTTCGCATGGGGCAAGGATCGCATTCAATTCAATTTCTGTCAATCGATAGAAAGAAATTATTCCGATCTCCGGAGACCCGGGCTCGACCCTCTAGGCTGGGAGAAGTTCGAGGCCCGGCCCCCGCGCAGGCGAACGCTCGGCGAGAAGGGACACCGCATTGGCAGCGAAAAGCAGCGCTCAGGTCGGTCGGCCGCGTGTGAAGCCCGCGCCGACGACGGATCTCACCGTTCGCGAACAGATCCTTGACGCGGCGGCGGCGCTCTTCATCGAGCACGGTTTCACCGCGACCACCACGCGCGCCATCGCGGATCTTGTGGGGCTCCGCCAGGCGTCGCTCTACTACCACTTCTCGGGCAAGGAGGAGATGCTCGAGCATCTCCTCCGCGCCTCGCTCGATCCCTACTTCGACATCGTCCAGCACTTCGAGCACCAGGTCGAGGCGGGTGCCAGCCCGGCCGCCGCGCTGCACGCCCTCGCCACGACGGACGCCCGGCTCCTGTCCTCATCCGAACGGAACGTCTCCTATCTCTGGCTCCTTCCGGAGGTGCAGAACGATCAGTACCGGCACTTCCTCGACGAGGCGCGCAGGTATCAGGACGCCTATGCCAGGCTCGGCGCGGCCGCGGCCTCGGCCGAGGTGCGCGCCGGACTGGACGAGGAACAGCTCGGCGTACTGCTCGAGCATCTGACCGAACTCGTGCCGCAGCTTCGCCGAACCGGTCGTGTCGCCGAGGACTACATTCGGATCATCGCCGACAGCTGCCTGCGCATCTGCGGCCTGAGCGACGCGGAGATCGCGGATGCCGCGACCGAGGCGCGGGGGCTCATCGCCGGCCTGCCCGAGGCGTCGGGACCCTAACGCGGCACCGCGACCAGCGAGCGGATCTCCTCCCAGCTCCCGACGGCGCTGCTGCGCTCGCCCAGCCGGTTCGGCTTGCCCGCACCGTGGTAGTCGCTCGCGCCGGTGAGGCGCAGACCGTGCCCGGCGGCGAACCGCTCGAGCTCCGGGATCCACTCGGGACGGTTCTCCGGGTGATCCAGCTCGATGCCCCAGAGCCCGGCCGCGACGAACCGCTCGAGCGCAGAGACGTCCACCGAGCGCGAATGCCGGTCTGCGGCGGGATGAGCGAGCACCGGGATGCCGCCGGCCTCGCGAACCATGCCGATCGCGTCCACCGTCTCGATCGCGTAGGTCGGCACGTAGTAGCGCGAGCCCGGTCGCAGCACCTCGGCGAATGCGGCGCCGCGATCGGGGAAGTACCCCGCCGCCACCAGAGCGTCGGCAATGTGCGGCCGACCGACGGTGGGCGTGAAGCTCTCCGGCAGCACCGCGGCGCCGGCCGCATCGCCGATCACCGCCTCCCACGTGATGTCGTAGTCGGCGCTCAGCCTGCGCACCATCTCCTTGGCGCGAGCGACGCGCGAGCGACGCACGCGGGCCAGCGCCTCGGCCAGCTCCGAATGCTCCGGATCGATTCCGTAGCCGAGCAGGTGAGTGGATCGCCACTCGTCCCGCGTC
This sequence comes from uncultured Leucobacter sp., assembly GCA_945952575.1. Lineage (GTDB taxonomy): Bacteria > Actinomycetota > Actinomycetes > Actinomycetales > Microbacteriaceae > Leucobacter. Next base: position 851 of record CAMFIY010000410.1, on the reverse strand, counting down.
GTGACCTCGATGCCGGGAAGGAAGTCGACGCCGGCCTCGGCCGATGCGATGCGCGCCTCGCTCCAGCCCTCGGTCGTATCGTGATCGGTCAGCGCGAAGCCCGCGAGCCCGACCGCGGCCGCCTCGCGAGCGATCTCCCCCGGTACGGTCGTGCCGTCGCTGTACACCGAGTGGGTGTGCAGATCGTAACGAAGCATGGAGCAATGCTATCTGCGGGCGACGGCGCCCAGGTCGCAGTGGGATGATGGACGGATGAGCGAGACACGCACCCACGAGGCCGAGATCGACAACAGCAACCGCTCCACCGCGCCGAGCGGCGATGTGTTTCTGAACTACATCGGATCGGGATGGGCTGAGCGGGACTCCCGGCTGCCCGAGCAACGGGAGTCGGCGGCCTACGCGGCGGCGCGACGAGACGCGCTCGGTCGACTGTTCCCCGGCGAGCGCCTGGTGATCGAAGCAGGGTCGATGAAGCAGCGTTCGAACGACACCTTCTACCTCTTCCGGGCGCACAGCGCCTTCGCGCACCTCACCGGCTGGGGCAGCGACGCCGAGCCGGGCGCAGTGCTCGTGCTGGATCCGGAGGGCGATGCATCCGCCCTCACGCACAGCGCGACCCTCTACTTCCGCGAAGCCGCCGGCCGCGACAGCGACGAGTTCTTCGCCAATCCCGAGGTCGGCGAGTTCTGGGTCGGCGCCCGCCCCAGCCTCGAGCAGGTCGCGGCCAGTCTCGGGATCGCCACCGACTCCCTCTCCGCGTTCGAGGCCTCGGACGGGGATCGCACGCTCGCCGATGCTGAGTTCGCGCGCGCCGCGAGCGAGCTCCGGCTGGTGAAGGATGCGTACGAACT
>CAMFIY010000409.1 GCA_945952575.1 uncultured Leucobacter sp. | reverse complement strand
AGAGCTGCTCGTTGGTCACCTCGTGCGCGATGCCGTCCTCCTCGCCGCCGACGACGCCGATCTCGACCTCGAGGATCACGTCGATCGCAGCCATCCGGGGCAGCAGCCCTCCCGCGATCTCCAGGTTCTCGGCGAGCGGCACGGCCGAGCCGTCCCACATGTGCGACTGGAAGTAGGGGAGGCCGCCGCCGGCGACCCGCTCCTCGCTCGCGGCCAGGATCGGCAGCACGAAGCTCTCCAGGTGATCCTTCGGGCAGTGATCCGTGTGCAGCGCCACGGTCACGTCGTACGCCTTCGCGACCTCTTCCACGTATTTCGCGAACGCGATCGCACCGCCGGCGCGGTTCTTCACCGTGTGGCCGGCGAGGTAGTCGGCGCCTCCGAAGCTCACCTGCAGGATCCCGTCGCTGCCGGCCTCGGCGAAGCCCTGGATCGCGGCGTTGGCCGTCTGCGAGCTCGACACGTTGATGGCGGGGAAGGCGAAGCCGCCCGACTTGGCGGCGTCGAGCATGGCGGCGTACTGCTCGGGGGTGGCGACGGGCATCGGTGCTCCTCTTGATCCTCGACTCCGATCGCTGCGAAGGATCAGAGCCCGGTGTGTCCGGGTCGCTCATCAGTCTAGGAGGTGCCACCGACATCCGCCTGGTGGGAAACCGACAGCGCGCAACAGGAAAGCGCCGAGTTTCACGCGGAGATCCGCGATCCCGACCCGGCACCCGCGACGGTAGGCTTGCAGCCATGAACGCACCGCACACGCTCGGAGACTGGCAGCCTGACCGGAACCTCGCGATGGAGCTCGTCCGAGCCACCGAGGCGGCGGCCATCCGCGCCACTCCCTGGGTCGGCCGCGGGGACAAGAACGCCGCGGACGGCGCCGCCGTCGACGCGATGCGCCGCTTCCTCTCGACGGTGTCGATGCGCGGCACGGTCGTGATCGGCGAGGGCGAGAAGGACGACGCCCCCTGGCTCTACAACGGCGAAGAGGTCGGCAACGGCGTCGGGGCCGAGTGCGACGTGGCCGTGGATCCGATCGACGGGACGCGGCTCACGGCAGAGGGGCGCCCGGGCGCGCTCTCCGTGATCGCGGTCGCGGACCGCGGCAGCATGTACGACCCCTCGGCGGTCTTCTACATGGACAAGCTCGTCTGCGGCCCGGAGGGCGTGGGCATCGTCGACATCGAGCGACCCATCGGCGAGAACATCCGAGCGCTCGCGCGTGCGAAGAAGGTCGACGTCAGCGACATCCGGGTCGCCGTGCTGGATCGCCCGCGCCATGAGCAGCTGATCCGCGACATCCGCGAGGCCGGCGCCGGTACCCGTCTGCTGATGGACGGCGATGTCGCCGGAGGCGTGAACGCGGCGCAGTGGGATTCGCGGATCGACCTGTGCGTCGGCGTCGGAGGCACCCCCGAGGGCATCATCACCGCCTGCGCGGTCAAGGCGCTCGGCGGCGTGATCCAGGGCAAACTCTGGCCGAAGGACGACGAGGAGCGCGAGCGCGCGGTCGCCGCGGGCCACGATCTCGAGCGGGTGCTGCACGCGAACGACCTCGTCGCGAGCGACAACAGCTACTTCGTCGCCACCGGCATCACCTCGGCGGATTTCCTCGACGGCGTGCAGCGCCGCGGGCCGTTCCTGCGCACGGAGAGCGTCGTGATGCGCGCCTACTCGGGCACGATCCGCCGCGTCATCACCGACCAGCGTCCCGGCCGCTGGAACTGAGCCGGTCGCGCCGTCGGCCTCAGGGCTCGATCCGCGGCAGCGGCCGCGGGGCCGGCGAGGCAGCGACGGTCAGTTCGGCGATCTCGCCGAGCGTCGCCACCCAGACGTCGGGCATCGCCCGCACCTCCGCGATGAACGCCTCGAGCGCCGTCGCGCGTCCGGGCCGCCCGGAGAGGAACGGGTGGTTGGTCAGCACCCAGCACCCGCCGAAGCGGCGGATCCCGTCGAGCTCGCTGCGCCAGAGCTCGACGGCGTGCTGCGGCGTCTGGATCGGGCCGAGCTCGGTCACGTCCGGCAGATAGCAGTACTGCTCCCAGTCGTCGAGCGCCCACTGGATCGGGATCTCGACGATCGCGGCCCCCGACGCGGGGTCGGGCGCGAGCAGGTAGGGGGCGTCGTCGTCCATCAGGCTCGAGTCGTAGCGGAAGCCGCGCGCGGCGAGCAGGCCGGGCATCTCCCATGAGAGGTCCCACATCGGCGCCCGGTAGCCGACGGGGCGGATCCCGCTCACCCGCTCGAGCGCGTCGGAGCCGCGGTCCAGCTGCTCGATCTGCTCGGCCGTGCTCAGCCCGGCAGGCTTCAGGTGGTGGTAGCCGTGGTGCGCGATCTCGTGGCCCGCCGCCGCGATGTCGCGCACGGTGCCCGGATGGAGCTCGGCGGTGTAGCCGGGGACGAAGAAGGTGCTGCGGGTCCCCGTGCGCTCGAGCACCTCGAGCAGGCGCCGCACGCCCACGAGGGGGCCGTAAGCCTGGTGCGTCATCGTGCTGAGGCTGCCCGCGGCGCTGGGCGCGGCGGCGAGCACGGCGGACTCTCCGTCGACGTCGAACGAGAAGGAGGCCGCGCACCCCGCCCCGCCGGGCCAGCGGATCGCGCTCACGCCGTGATCCGCCCGCTCATGATCGAGACGAGGTCATAGGCGCAGAGCGCGGCCGCCACCGAGGTGATGCTCGCGTGATCGTAGGCCGCGGCGACCTCGACGACGTCGGCGCCGACGAGGCTCGTGTCGCGCAGGCCGCGCAGCAGTTCG
>CAMFIY010000408.1 GCA_945952575.1 uncultured Leucobacter sp. | reverse complement strand
GGGCACGACGCGGCGGAAGAGCTCGCCGTCCTTCGCGATGGTCCAGCGATAGGTCGCGGCCGCTTCGGCGGCGTCGGCCGCCGAGTACTGGGGGCCGATGAGCTTGGTCGGGTGGAGGAACGCCGGATCGTGCTCATCGACCTCGGTGGTGGTGAGGAGTGCGACGACCTCGCGCTCGCCGCCGAGCACGTTCGAGAGCTCCTGCTGGATGACGTAGCCGATCATGCCCTGCGTCTCCGCGCCGAGGATGTCGAGCGGATAGGCGGCGACGTCCTGATAGGCCAGGTTCTGCAGGGCGAGGAGGCCGACCTGGGGTCCGTTGCCGTGGGTGATGACCACCTCGTTCCCGCTGACGAGTTCGGCGAGCGTCGCGCAGCTGGCGCGGACGTTGCCGCGTAGGCGCTCGGCCGTCGCCGGTTCGCCTCTGCGGGCCAGGGCGTTCCCTCCCAGGGCCACGACGATTCTCATGTGCCGGCTCCTCGATCGTGCGGTCGTCTCCGAAGCGTCGCCGCACAGCGCGACCTCGCTCGAACGCTATGGTATACCATCTTGTTGTCGGATGGAGACGACGGGTTCGGTCGGCGGTTCGCGGCGCTATTTCGCGGCTCGGCGCGGCAAACTGACGACCGAGGCGCGAAAGGGGACGGGATGGGTCGGGTCACGCGTCTGCGCGCGGCGAGTTGGGACGCCGAGCGCATCGGCTCCCGCCCCGGCGCCGTCTTCCGCGTGCAGGCCGTGTTCTCGCGCGTCGCGAACCTGCTGAGCGAGGGCGGCCTGCTCTGCGCCGTGGTGCAGGCCGAGCTCGATGACGCCCCGCGCACCGTGCGGCTCGCCGAGGGGGAGCGGCTGCCTCGGCTCGGCGTCGGCGACACGGTCTGGATCGGCGCGGATCGGGAGTCGGACGACCTCGTGGTGGGGCTCGTCGTCGACCTCTTCGGCGCGGCTCCCTGGACACCGGCGAGGCTGAGCCTCGCCGGGGCGGGCGCCGCGGGGCTCGCGGATCTCGCGCTCGAACTCGAGCGGGCGGTCCGTCGTCGGGGCGCCCGCGGCGGGCTCGCCGGTCCGCCCGCGGATGCGACCGTGTTCCAGGGGGCCGTCGCCCGGCGGCTCGCCGAGGGAGCGAGCGCGTTCGAGCGCGCGGTGTCGACGGGCGATCGGGCCGGTGCGGAGGAGCAGGCGCGCGCCCTGCTCGGGCTGGGCCCCGGGCTGACGCCGGCCGGGGACGACTTCCTCGCGGGCTTCGCGCTCGTGGCGTCGGCGGGCGGCAGCGGCGTCGAGTGGGCTGCGGAAATGCTCGGCGGCCTCGCCGAGTCCGGCGTCGCGCGGACCACGCCGCTCGGGGCGGCGACGCTCGCCGAGGCCGCGGTCGGACGCGGCCGGTCGATCCTGTACGAGCTGCTCGCGGCCGGGATCGTCGCCGGTGCTTCGGGGGAGCCCGGGGCCTTCGCCCCCGGCGGACGCCTCGACTGGCCGATCGAGCATGCCCTCGCCATCGGTCACACCTCGGGGGCCGACCTCGTCTCGGGGCTCGCCGCGGGCCTGCGGGCCGCGGCAGTCGCCCGTTGAGCCGCCGCTAGATCATGTAGAAGTCGGCCTGGTCCGGCTGCTCGGGGATGCCCTCGCCGCTCGGCGCGGCGGCGGCGAGCGGTGCTCCGCGCCGGGGCCGCGCCTCGGCCGGGATGCCGACCAGCGTCGACCACGGCGGCGCGGAGTGCACGACGACCGCGTTGGAGCCGACCGCGCAGTCGTGGCCGAGCTCGATGTCTCCGAGCACCTTGGCCCCGGCCCCGACGATGACCCGGTCGCCGATCGTCGGGTGCCGCTTCCCGCGCGCATGGCCGGTGCCGCCCAGTGTGACCTGGTGGTAGAGGTGCACGTCGTCGCCGAGCACCGCCGTCTCGCCGATCACGACGCCCATGCCGTGATCGATGAAGAGTCTCCGCCCGATCCGGGCGCCGGGGTGGATCTCGATCCCGGTGAAGAAGCGGGTCAGCTGGGAGATCGCGCGCGGCAGGAACCGCAGGCCGCGCCGCCAGAGCGCGTGGGCGAGCCGGTACCACCAGACGGCATGCAGCCCCGAGTAGACGAGGAACACCTCGACCGCACCGCGCGCGGCGGGATCGTGCGTGCGGGCGGCGAGGATGTCTTCGCGGATCCTGGCGAACGGACTCATCGGCGTCTGATCAGGGCGTGCAGCGCGTGCTCGGCGGCCGTCCGGTCTCAGACCGCGAGGTCTTCGTAGAGCACCGTCGAGAAGTAGCGCTCGCCGAAGTCGGGCACGACGACGACGATCTTCTTGCCGGCGTTCTCGGGACGATTCGCGACCTGGGTCGCGGCCCAGACGGCGGCGCCGCCCGAGATGCCCGCGAGGATGCCCTCGTCCGTGCCGAGTGCGCGCGCCTTCGCGATCGCGTCGGGCAGGGCGACGTCGATGACCTCGTCGTAGACGTCCGTGTCGAGGATCGCGGGTACGAAGTTCGCGCCGAGGCCCTGGATCTTGTGCGGTCCGGGCTGCCCGCCGTTCAGGATGGGGGAGTCAATCGGCTCGACCGCGATGACCTGGATGGCCGGGTTCTGCTCCTTGAGGTATCCGCCGGCGCCCGTGATCGTGCCGCCGGTGCCGATGCCGGAGACGAGGATGTCGACGGTGCCGTCGGTATCGTTCCAGATCTCCGGGCCGGTGGTGGCGCGGTGGATCGCCGGGTTCGCGGCTGTCTCTTATACACATCTGACGCTGCCGACGATCTTACGCGTGTAGA
>CAMFIY010000407.1 GCA_945952575.1 uncultured Leucobacter sp. | reverse complement strand
TACGAGATTCATGAGCGTCTCGTGGGCTCGGAGATGTGTATAAGAGACAGGTCCCGGGCATCGACAGTATCGAGGTCGACACCAACTTCGGCAACCACTCGATCCAGGGCCGGCAGCCGCGCACCGCCGTCGGCGCGGTCGGCGCGAACCATTACGTCTTCGTGGTCGTCGACGGCCGTGACGAGGGGTACAGCCGGGGCGTCACGATGACCGAGCTGGCCGAGCTGATGCGAGGTCTCGGCGCGCAGATCGCCTACAACATCGACGGCGGCGGATCCTCGACCTTCTACTTCAACGGCTCGGTGCTGAACCGCCCCTCGAACGGCGGCGAGCGCGGCACCAGCGACATCCTCTACGTGGCGGGCTGAGCCGTGATCATCGTCATCCCCGCGTACGAGCCGGCCGAGCACCTGCCGCGCCTCGTCGCCCTGCTCACCGGGGCGGATCCCGAGCTCCGGGTGCTCGTCGTCGACGACGGCTCCGGGCCGGCGTACGGCCCGGTGTTCGACCGCGCCGCCCGCGCCGGAGCCGAGCTGCTGCGGCACGAGCGCAATCGGGGCAAGGGCGCGGCGCTCAAGACGGCCTTCCGCGAGGTGCTGGATCGCTATCCGGGCGAGGGCGTCGTCACCGCCGACGCCGACGGCCAGCACACGATCGTCGACATCCTCCGGGTCTCGGCCGACGTGCGGGGCGGCCGCGGCGGTGCCGAGAGCCGCACGATGGTGCTCGGCTGCCGCACCTTCGACGACGCCGTCCCCACGGGCGCCGTCCCGCTGCGCAGCCGCTTCGGCAACGACGTCTCGCGCGCGCTGTTCCGGATCGCCGCGGGCTGGCGCCTCTCCGACACGCAGACCGGCCTGCGCGGCATCCCGTCAGCCATGCTGCCCTGGCTGCTCGAGGTGCCGGGCGACCGCTTCGAGTACGAGCAGCGGGTGCTGCTCGGCCTGCGCCGGGCCGGCTTCGCGGCGCGCGAGCGACGGATCGAGACGGTCTACCTCCGGGGCAACGAGTCGAGCCACTTCCGGCCGGTGCTCGATTCGGCGCGGGTCATGCTCCCCGTGCTCGCGTTCGCAGCATCGTCGCTGCTCGGCTTCGCGCTCGACGCGGTCGCGCTCCTCGTGCTGCAGGCGGTCACGGGTGCACTCGTGCCGTCGATCGTCGCGGCGCGCGTGCTCAGCGCGAGCGTGAACTTCGCGGTGAACCGGCGCTTCGTCTTCCTGCGCCGCGGGCGCGAGGGGCTCCGGGGCCAGCTGGCCCGCTACGCCCTGCTCGCCGCGGTGCTGCTCGCCTCCAACATCGTCTGGCTCTCCTACCTGACCGGGATCGGCGTGCCGCTGTGGCTCGCGAAGCTCATCACCGAGCTCGTGCTCTTCGTCACGAGCTACCGGGTGCAGCGGTCCACCGTCTTCGGCCCGACACCCTTACCCGGCGCACAGGCGGATCCACAGGGTGGCATATCTCGATCGGCTGGACTGGGATCCACACGCACCGAGCGACACCAGCTCTCGATGAAGGGATCGTCATGAAGAAGAAGAAGCCGGCTCCGAGACGGACGGACGCGCAGCCGCGCGAGACCCCGGCGCAGCCGAGGCCGAAGCTGCGACGCCCCGTGCTCGCCGCGACCGCGCTGCTGCTGACCGGCGGCCTCCTCGCCGGCTGCACCGCCGTCTCGCAGGCGTCCGGCGGGACGACCGGCACGACGGTCGCCGCGACCGCGAGCGCGTTCTCGGGCGATCTCTCCACCGACCAGGTCCTGGCCGCGAACGCCGACTACACGACGGTGAACGACGACGAGTGGTCGGAGAGCGACGCGGTCGACATCGCCCTCTCGGGATCCTCAGCCTCGAGCGACGGCGCCTCCGGGAACAGCGGTGCGGTCGAGGTGAGCGGGTCCACCGTCACGATCACCGAGGCCGGCGTCTACCGGCTGAGCGGCTCCCTCGACGGGCAGGTCGTGGTGGCCGCGCCGGATGACGCGCAGGTCGTGCTGATCCTCGACGACGCCGAGATCGACAACGCCGAGGGCGCGGCGATCGACATCCAGAGCGCAGACGACGCGGCGATCTACCTGGTCGAAGGCAGCATCAACTCCGTCTCGGACGCCGCCTCCTACGCCGATGATGAGCAGGCGAACGCGGCGATCAACGCGTCGAGCGATCTCACGATCAGCGGGTCGGGATCCCTCACCGTGCAGGGCAACGGCAACGACGGGATCTCGAGCACCGACGACCTGGTGATCCTCTCGGGCGACCTCACCGTCACCGCAGCCGACGACGCGCTGCGCGGCAAGGATGCGCTCGTGGTCGAGGGCGGCTCGCTCACCCTGACGGCGACCGGCGGGGACGGGCTGAAGAGCGATCAGGAGGACGACGAGACGCAGGGCTACGTGCTCATCTCGGGCGGCACCGTCGAGGTCACCGCGGGCGACGACGCCGTGCAGGGCCGGACCGACGTGATCGTCACCGACGGCGAGCTCACGCTGAACGCCCCGCAGGATCACGGGATCGTCGCCGAGACGGTCGTGGCGATCAGCGGCGGCAGCATCGCCATCCCCGAGTCGCGGGAGGGCGTCCAGGCGATCAGCATCGGCATCGCGGGCGGCTGGGTGCAGCGGCGCGGGTCCTGGGGGCGTGTGGGTGTTGGGCGAGCGCGTGGCTGTGTCGGTGGTCCGTCGCTACGGGCCCTTGTCGAGGGCCGACGTGGGGTGGGGGGCGGGGCTTTCCGCCCAAGGCCGCCGCGACGCCGCGATCTGCGAGGCG
>CAMFIY010000406.1 GCA_945952575.1 uncultured Leucobacter sp. | reverse complement strand
AGCTACGAGACCGTGCGTTCCATGGTCGCCATGGGGCTCGGGTTCTCGATCCTGAATCAGCGTCCGCAGATTCGGGAGACGTACGCGGGCGAACCGATCGCGAGCATCGAGATCTTGGATGATGTACCGAGCCTCACGCTCGAACTGTCATCGCTCTCGCAAGTTCGCCGCTCGCATCGCGCACGCGCGATTGAGCACGCAAGCGGTGATCTCTTTCCCTGAAGGCTCAACAGGGGCCGGGGTGCGGCCGGGGCGCGGCCCGTGGTGATCGAAGAGCCGGACCGCTATGCACTTACGTGATTCACCGAAGTATTAACATCACCGCAACCGATGCAATGCAGCGCGAACATGTATTGGCCATGATGGCCCTGTATGCGGTTTTCTGGAGGCACCGGGCAGCTCCCTGCTCGGAACGCGCCGTCCGTTCACGTACGGTCGCCGTCAGCAGCGAAGCGATGCGAGTGGAGAAGTCAGTATGTCGAGCCAAGAGATCGAGGTCACCGATGTTCTCGTTGTGGGTGCCGGGCAAGCCGGCGTTGCGATAAGTGAGCACCTGAGCGCCCGGAGGGTACCGCACCTCGTGCTCGAGCGGCACCGGATCGCCGAACGGTGGCGTTCCGAGCGCTGGGACTCACTCGTCGCAAATGGGCCCGCCTGGCACGACCGCTTCCCCGGCCTCGAATTCGACGATGTCGATCCCGATGGTTTTGCCACCAAGGAGCGTGTCGCGGCATACTTCGAAGAGTATGCCGAGAAGTTCGCACTCCCGATTCGCACCGGGGTCGAAGTACGGTCGGTGCGAAAGGTCGACGGGGAGCCCGGCTTCGTGGTCGACACCTCATCAGGCACGATTCGCGCGCGCTACGTCGTAAGCGCCACCGGTGCATTCCAGCACCCGGCGATCCCGCCGCTCGTTCCCGCCGACTCCGGAGTGCACCAGATTCATTCGAGCGAATACAAGAATCCCGAGCAGCTCCCCGCCGGCGGCGTTCTCGTGGTGGGCGCGGGCTCGTCGGGCGTGCAGATCGCAGATGAGCTGCAGCGGGCGGGGCGTGCCGTCACCCTCGCCGTCGGACCGCACGATCGCCCCCCGCAGCGCTACCGGGGCCGCAACTTCGTGTGGTGGCTCGGCGTGCTCGGCAAGTGGGAGGCTTCCGCTCCTCCCCAAGGGGCAGAGCACGTCACGATCGCAGTGAGCGGCGCGCACGGTGGGCGCACGATCGACTTCCGCGAGTTGGCTGCGGGCGGTATCCGCTTGGTCGGACGCGCGGGTGCCTTCGCCGACGGGCGGATGCGTTTCGACGGCGACCTTGCCGAGAACATCCGTCGCGGTGACGAGAATTACCTGTCGCTGCTCGACGAAGCCGATGCGTACATTGAGCGGAACGGCCTCGACCTCCCTGAGGAGCCAGAAGCACGCGAGTTCCTTCCGCTCCCCGACTCGATCGTGCACCCCGTGCTCGAGGTGGATCTCGCAGCAGAGGGGATCACGTCGATCGTCTGGGCAACCGGGTTCCGAACCGACTACGAGTGGCTGAAGATCGACGCTTTCGATGCACTAGGGCGGCCGGTACATACCCGAGGCGTATCCACGGAGCCCGGCGTCTACTTCCTCGGTCTGCCGTGGCAGTCCCGCCGCGGTTCGAGCTTCATCTGGGGCGTTTGGCACGACGCGAAGTTCGTGGCCGATCAGATCGAGATCCAGCGAGGATACCTGCGCTACGAGGGGACCGCGATACCTGCGGGGCGCGACGCGGAAGCCACACTCGCTCACGCATAGTCACCGGAGCGAGATGCCCGTTCGACACCGAGATGGTGCGGGACGGGCATCTTGCTTTCTGTTCGCCCCCTCGCCAACGCGATAAGCGCGACGGAGGGCGCTGATCCGAGCTGGGCCGTGATCAACCTGTCGGTCGGCGTCGGCAGGGCATGAGCGTGGGACATGAGAGACCTCCGTGAACTCGAGGTAAGCCAGACAGCTCAGCTCGACTACGGAGGTCTCTTCTACGTCAACGACGATCCGGGTCAGTACACCTAGGCTTCGGCGGAGACGATTGGGACTGCTGCACGGATAGGTGACAGTTCCTAGTCACGCCGCCAGTGCGACGGTCGTGTTCATGATGGTCTCGAACTCGATGTGCGTCAAGCGCCCCAGACGGGCCTGGCGACGTCGGCGGTGGTAGGTTCGCTCGATCCAGGTGACGATCGCTATGCGCAGTTGCTCGCGGGTGGTCCAGGACCGGCGGTCGAGGACGTTCTTCTGTAGAAGAGCGAAGAAACTCTCCATAGCCGCGTTGTCCCCGCTCGAGCCCACTCTTCCCATGCTCCCAACCATGCGGTGACGGTTCAGCGCGCGCAGGAACTTCCTGCTTCGGAATTGAGATCCCCTGTCGCTATTAAGCCGAATTCGGCTTAATTCGGATTATGCCGAGGTTTTCGTTAAGCCGAGGAAGTTTCTCGAGCCCGCTGTTGGCCTTGCGAGCTGAGGAATTCCTCGGCATAACATTGCCTAGTCGTAGTGTCCCTCGTATCTATTCGTCTACGAAAGGACACGACCATGAACACGACTGTCACCTATCTTGGCGGACTCGTTGTCGCGGCGTTGCGAGCGGCGGGATATGCAGAGTCCACGATCGGTCAATATGAGAAAACGATTCTCGTGTTGGACCGTTTCATCAAGGATCATGGCGGTACATACACGAAAAGTGAGTATTTGGAGCTTTGAGCACCGGCATTATTGCCGTTGAGCACCGGCGGATAT
>CAMFIY010000405.1 GCA_945952575.1 uncultured Leucobacter sp. | reverse complement strand
AGCGCGTGGCGCTTGCCCGCGCAATCGTCAACGACCCCGACATCCTGCTGATGGACGAGCCGCTCGGCGCGCTCGACAAGCAGCTGCGCGACCAGATGCAGGTGGAGATCGCCCGTCTGCACCGCGACCTCGGCACCACCTTCCTCTTCGTCACCCATGACCAGGGCGAGGCGCTCGCGCTCTCCGACCGCATCGTGCTCTTCCGCGGCGGACGGGTCGAGCAGGTGGGAACGCCGGAGGAGCTCTACACGCGACCGAGCAGCCGCTTCGCGGCCGAGTTCCTGGGGGAGTCGACCAGCTTCTCCGGCGTGCTGGCCGAGCCGGACGCCATCAGCTGGGACGGAGGTGTGCTCCGCGGCCTGCGCCTCAGCTCCGCCGCGGTCGGCGAGGAGGTCACGCTCGTCGTGCGCCCGGAGCACCTCCGCATCTCGGAGGGCCCCGACGACGTCGTCCCCGGGCACAACCGCGTGGCCGGGCGGGTCAGCGAGCTGGCCTATCTCGGCTCGCACCGGCGGGTCGCGGTACGACTGGCCGATGACACCCGCGTGGTGCTCGAGGATCCCGTGAGCAACGGGCGAAGCCTCGGCTACGGCGATGAGGTCGTCGTCCACTGGAGCCCGGAGCAGGGCGTCCTGGTCTCGGGCGGGGCCGCATGAGCCTGCAGCTCTTCAGCGGGGCGGAGGTCGAAACCCTCTCCACCGAGACCGGCGACGCGGTGCTGGCCGAACACGGCCGCATCCGCGCAGTCGGGGAGCGCCGTGCGCTGCTCGCGGGGATCGGCGCCCGCGAAGTCGAGGAGATCGACCTCGAGGGGGCGGTGCTCATGCCCGGCTTCGTCGACGGGCATGCGCACATGGAGCTCAGCTGCATCACCCAGGAGCAGCACCTCCAGCTGCACGCGCCGCCCATGACCTCGGTGGTTCAGATCCTCGCCGCCATCGCGGAGCGCCGGCGCTCCCAGCCGACCGGCTGGATCGTGGTGCGGAGCTCCTTCGCCTTGGGCCAGCGCGTCGCCGAGGGCCGGCTGCCGCGGCAGGAGGAGCTCGACCGGGTCAGCCCGGGCGAACCGCTGGTCGTACTCGCCGGGCTGCATGTCGCGGTCCTGAACACGCCCGCGATGCAGGCGCTCGCTCTCGACGACGAGTCTCAGCACGGGCGGGGCATGACCGTGCACCGGCACCCCGACGGCACCCCCAACGGCGTGTTCACCGAGGTCTGGGATCGCCTGCCCGTCGCCGACGAGAGCGCGGTCGTCGCCGCGATTCGTCGTCGCGCCCGCGGCCTCTTCAGCGCCCACGGCACGACGAGCCTGAGCACGATTCCGACCTCGACCGACGACGTGCGCGCCCTGCAGGCGCTGCACGGGGCCGGCGAGCTGCCCTTCCGTGTGCGCTTCTATCCGCATGTGCCACGGGTGGGGCCGATCGAGTCGCTGCTGAGCCTCGGGGCGACCTCGGGCTTCGGCGACGACAGGCTCCGCTTCGGAGGCGTCAAGATCTTCGTCGACGGCGAGGGCGGGGACGGGATCGGCGTCGTCTACGACGACCTCAAATGGGAGCGGCGGGAGCTCGACGAGCTCGTCCGCCTGGCCACCGAGGCGCGCGTGCAGCTCTTCATGCACGCCGTCACCGAGACGGGCATCCGCGCCGCGATGGCTGCGGTTCGCGCCCAGAGCCCGGCCGCGCTCGCGCAGCTTCCCGCCCCGCATCGCATCGAGCACTCGGGGGACTACGTGCCGATCCCGCTGATCGGAGAGCTCGCCGCGTCGGGGGTCGGCGTGGTGACGACGCCGCACTTCGTGAGCTCGGAGGTCGTGGCAGCCGATTTCCAACCGCTGCGCGGACTCGTCGACGCCGGCGTCGCGCCGATCGGCGCCACCGACACGACGGGCACGGTCCCGCAGGGGGCCTCCCCGCTGTATAACATTGCTTCCATGGTCAACCGGGTCGACGCGAGCGGTGCTCCGTCACCCCACCGGCTCACCGTGCACGAGGCGGTGCGGGTCTTCACGACCTGGTCGGCCGCCGGGCAGGGCGAGGGCGCCGAGAAGGGCGCGCTGCGCCCCGGCATGCTCGCCGACTTCGCCGTGCTGGCCGAGAATCCGTTCCGTGTCGAGAGCGATCGGATCGCTGACATCGCCGTGCTGCACAGCTATGTTGGTGGGAGGGTCGTCCAAAGACCGTGAGCGGCGTTCGCCGCCGCGCGACAATGTCGGCGTGAGCGCGGGCTCAGGCCCGTGCGGCGTTGGCGAGACCTGCGGGCTGAGCGGCCCGCGGAAACTGGATATCGGAGAGATAAGAGATGATCAACGGCAATGTGTCGCACTGGTGGCAGCAGATCGGCGGCACCCCGTCGCCGCGCCCGGGGCTCCCGGGCGATCTGACCGCCGACGTCGCCATCGTCGGGGCCGGCTACACCGGCCTGTGGACCGCCTACTACCTGAAGCAGGCCAAGCCCGAGCTGCGAGTGGTCGTGATCGAGCAGCATCACGCGGGCTACGGAGCCTCGGGCCGGAACGGCGGCTGGCTGACCTCCGCCATGACGGGCGGGCGCGAGCAGTACGTCGCCACGCACGGCCGTGACGCCGCGGAACGCTTCCAGGCCGAGATGAACCACACTGTCGACGAGGTGATCCGGGTCGCGCAGGCCGAGGGCATCGACGCCGACATCAAGAAGGGCGGCGAGTGCAACGTCGCCTACACGCCCGGGCAGGAGAAGCGGAGCCGCGCCCTCGCCGCCGCCAGCGGCGGTGACGTAGGTCACGCTAGGACAGC
>CAMFIY010000404.1 GCA_945952575.1 uncultured Leucobacter sp. | reverse complement strand
GTCGGCAGCGTCGGATGTGTATAAGAGACAGGGGTCGAGCTTCGTGATGACCGCGGTCTTGGCCTTGGGGCCCGCCTCGATCGCCGCGCGCATGCGCGCAGCGACGGCGCCGTTGCTGACGACATCGAACTGGTGATAGGTCACGCCGTCCTTGACGGTGACTTCTTCGCCCTCATGGGTGTTGATGGTCACGAGATTGATTCTCCGTTCGAGCTTAGGGCGCCGGGCAGAACGAGGCGACGAGTGCGGGATCGGCGCCCGCGGGGCACGGATCGAAGGTGAAGATCACCAGGGTGCCGAGCAGGATCAGCAGCGCGGCGGCGAGGAAGAGCGCGACCTTGAGGCCCTTCGCGACTCCCGGCTTCGAGACGTAGTCGTTCACGATCGTGCGCATGCCGTTCGCACCGTGGATCAGCGCGAGCCAGAGCAGCAGGAGATCCCAGACCCGCCAGAACGGATCCGCCAGCTTCCCGCCGACGAAGCCGAAGTCGATGGCGTGGACGCCGTCGCCCACCATCAGATTGGAGAAGAGGTGGCCGAAGATGAGCACCACCAGGAGCACGCCGGAGGCGCGCATGTAGATCCAGCCCCACTTCTCCCAGTTGGTGCGCTTCTTCGCCGGAGCCTGCGAGCGCGGAGCCTCGATCGTCGTCGTCATCGTCCCGCTCCCCTCAGTGACCGAACACGTTCATCAGGTGACGCGGGGTGAAGCCCGCCATCACGACCACCCAGAGCGCGATCACGATCCAGAACATCGCGCGCTGGTACTTCGTTCCCTTGCTCCAGTAGTCGATCAGGATGATCCGCAGACCGTTGAGCGCGTGGAAGGCGATGGCGCCGACCAGCGCGACCTCGCCGAGCCCCATGATCGGGGTCTTGTAGGTGCCGATCACCGCGTCGTACGCCTCGGGGCTCACGCGGATCAGCGCCGTGTCGAGCACGTGCACGAGCAGGAAGAAGAAGATGGCGACGCCGGTGATGCGGTGCAGCACCCAGGACCACATTCCCTCATTGCCGCGGTAGAGGGTGCCGCCCGGGCGGCTCTTCTTCGGCGCGGCCGCGGGCAGGGCCTCGGCTGGTTGGGCTGACACGAGCATCCTCCTAGAGTCGGCATCACCGGTGGCCGCCGGCATTCGCTGCGACGGACGCCTCCAGGCCAAGCTGTGAGAACGCCCACAGACATTATGGCACTGTTCTCGCGCCTGCTCGGACAGCCGCGACCCGGGGCACCGCGCGCCTCCCGAAAGTGATTCGCGAGTCGTGTAACGCGCAGGGGGTCGGCGGCAATACAAGCTATAGGCCCGTTCCGGGCCGATCCACTCGGGGGAAGTCGGGGTACCACATCATGCAGAAGACGAAGATCGTCGCGCTCGGCACCGGTCTCGCAGTCGCGACCGCGCTCATCATGACCGGCGTCGCGAGTGCGGCGCCCGGCCGGCCGGCGCTGAAGCCGGCTCCGACCGCAGCTGCGCACACGGACGACGTCGACGGACCGGAGAACCAGGAGGCGGACGACCGGGGCGACGACGGGGCGGACGCGCAGGGCTCGGACGCGCAGGGCGCCGACGACCGGGGCGACCACGACGGTGCGGGCGACCAGGGCGACGACAACGGCAATGACGACGACAACGCCGACGACGGCGATCACAACGGCGACGACGGCCGCCGCGTTCCGCCGAGCGACGACAAGCGCGAGCACAACGGCGGGCACCGGAACGGCGCCGACCACGCGGCTGGGCACGGCGGCGATGACGGCGCGGACGAGCAGGGCGCCGGCGACCAGGGGGCTGACGACCAGGGCGACGACGACCATGCCGAGACCGTGGAAGACGATGGCGATCACCACGACGAATCCGCCCAGGACGGCGACGGGACCAGCCGCGATGAAAGCGGCGACAACGACTGATCGGTAGGGCCGGATCAATGCGCGCGCGGTGCGGGGAGGCTATTCCCCATGCCTCCCCGCACCGCGTCATCTCCCGTCCGGACGGCGAATGCGATGCGAGTGCGGCGGAGGTGAAGATCGGTACCATGCCGACGTGGGGTCGATGATGGGCGAGGCGGAGCTCGACGCGTTCGTCGAGCGGGCCCGGAGCGGCGACGTCCGGGCGTTCGACGAACTGCTGCGCCACTTCCGCCCCCGGATCTTCCGCTATTGCTTCGCGCGCCTCGGCGAGCGGGAGGGGGCCGAGGACGCGACGCAGGAGACCTGCGTATCGCTCTACACCGCCCTCGGCTCCTATCAGGATCAGGGCGTCCCGTTCGCGGCGTTCGTGTTCGGGATCGCGTCGCGCAAGATCGCGATGGCCCATCGAAGCCGGGCCCGGCGTCGCGACCACCCGGTCGCCCGGCTGCCCGACCTCCCGGACGAAGCGCCCGAGCCGGCGGACTCCGCCGAGCGGGACGACGCCCTGAAGCAGCTGCTCGCGCACCTCGAGGTTCTGCCGAGCCGCCAGCGCGACATTCTCCTGATGCGCGTGATCGCCGGCCTCAGCACCGACGAGACGGCCGCCGCCCTCGGCATGAGCGCCGGCAACGTCCGTGTCGTGCAGCACCGGGCGATGGCGACGCTGCGGCAGCGGCTCGCCGGAGAGGGGGTGTCTCGATGAACAGCGATCCGGCCGACCTGGCGCAGCTCATGAGCGACGAGCGCGCGCTCGACCTGCTCGCCGCCCGCGCGAGCCGCGAAGCGGACGGAGGAGCACAGGTCCGTGCAGAACGGGACCAGGCGCTCGCCGGGGATCCCGCCGCCGCGCTGCTGGGCGAGATCCAGAC
>CAMFIY010000403.1 GCA_945952575.1 uncultured Leucobacter sp. | reverse complement strand
GAACAGGGTCGTGGTGACGTAGGCGCGGCGCGCGGCCTGCGCCGCCCAGCCGCCGAGCAGCAGGGCGAAGCCGATGAGGTGGGCGAGGACGAGCGCCTCGCGCAGGAGGGCGAGCGGAGCCACCGGGATCACCCGCCGATCCGGTCGTGGCCGGACCCGGGTGCACCGAATGGCTCCGGGCCTCGCTTCGGGCGCGAGTGCGGGAGGAGGAATGCGATGGCGATCAGCCACGCTCCACCCCCGAAGCGCACGATGGGCAGCAGTGTCTGGAGCGGTTCGACGCCGAGCGAGAGGAACGAGACCTCGCCCAGCCCGGCCAGGACGAGCCCGGCCCAGGCGAGCCAGCGCGGCACGAAGCGGAGGATGAGCGCCGGCACCGCGATCCCCGCCATGAGCAGGCCGAGCCCGGTTGCATAACCGACTCCGCCGAACCCGAATGCGAGGCGTGCGAGCACGGCCGTCGTCTCCGGCGATCCGGCCCCGCCGTCGGGGAAGCCCAGCGACCAGGTGACGAGCGCTGAGGAGAGCAGGGCGATCGACGCGAGTGCGCCGCCGTAGAGGCCGATGACCGGCCCGGGCACGCGCACGCCGAGGCGCAGCTGCCGCGCGTAGATCGAGGCGGTCAGGATCCCGAGCGGCACTGCCGAGCCGAACTGGAGGAGGGCGCCGATCCGCACCGTGGCGGGATTCACGGCGTACCAGTCGGCGATCTCGCTGGGCGGGGCGAAGGGATCCGGGGCGGATCCGGATCCGAGCACGAGCGCGGCGATTCCCGCGATGGTCAGGGCGAGGGCGACGATCGCCAGCGGGCCGAGCGGTGGGCCTCCGGCTCGGCGCTGATCGACGCCGTGCCGGTCGGGGTTGCGATCGCCCGCGTGATCGGGACGGCTGGAGCGAGAGAATTCGGTCATGGGAATAATCATGTACACTATGAATCGTTCTGTCAATGAGGTTATGATGGAGGGGTGACTTCCGCTCGCCGTCCCGCCCGCACCGGGTTCCTCCTCTCCCAGCTCGGTGCGTTCGCCGCAACCCGATTCGGCGAGCTCATCAAGCCGGCCGGCCTCACTCCCGCCACGGCCGGCGTGCTCCGGATCATCTCCCGCCAGCCCGGCCTGAGCCAGCGCGAGCTCGCCACGCGACTGGGGTCCGTCCCGAGCCGCGTGGTGGTGCTCGTCGACTCCCTGGAGTCGGCCGGCCTCGTCTCGCGGACCCGGGATCCTGCCGACCGGCGGCACCACCGGCTCGAGGCCACTGAGGCGGGCCGTGCCGTGCTCGGCGTGCTGCGCTCCGCCGCGGAACAGCAGAATGCGGACGTGCTCGAGCCGCTGGGCGCCGAGGAGCGTGAGGCCTTCGCGGCGCTCGTCGCGAAGCTCGCCGCGGCGCACGGGCTCGATCCCGAGGTGCACGCCGGTTACGCGGGCGACGGTGCGGCCCGGCCGGAGTGAGGTCTCGGGGTGTCTCTCGGTGCCCTGACGTGAGGCCGACGGCGGCACGCAGATTCCGCGAACTCGTGCGCCAAGAATAGTAAGCACTATTGACAATAATGTTTTCAACAGCTTAATATCTGCTTCCAGGAGACAACGAAGTCTGGAGGAAGCATGTCGCATTCGAAGGTTCCATCCCCCGAATCAGCCCTTTCCCGAGCCGCCGGCTGGTCGCTCGACCGTCGCACGCTCATCGGTTCCGGCCTCGCAGCCGGTGCGGCAGGTCTGATCCTCGGCTCAGGCGGCTCACCAGCATTCGGCGCGAACAACACGCTCCCGCTCTGGGATGCCATCGTGGTGGGATCCGGGGCATCGGGTCTCGGAGCCGCCCGCAAGATCGCCGACGGCGGTCGGAATGTGCTCATCCTCGAGGGTCGCGATCGCATCGGCGGCCGCATGTGGACCGACACCACCACGATGTCGATCCCGTTCGAGCGCGGTGCCGAGCTGATCCACGGCGCCCCCGACGGCCCGCGCCGCCCCTCCACCTGGGATCTCGTCGAGGCCGAGGGCATCCAGACGCATCGCCAGGTGAACGTCCACGCCCGGATGTACCAGAGCCGGCCCTGGATCAACGTCTACGACTGGGAGGCGACGCACTTCCCGGAGGGCGCGCCTTCCTTCCTGGACGGCGTGCCGGAGACCCTGCCCGGCGAGAGCGCACTCGACTGGCTCAATCGCATCGGCGTCCCACGCACGAACTATCCCATCGCGCTCGCTGCGCCCGAGGTCGACGGCGAGCAGTTCGACAAGACCCCGGCCGAGTGGATCCGTCCCACCCTCATCGAGCTGCTCGACTACCAGGACCTCACCGGGCCGACGGGCGATGTGAACGGCGACCACCGGGTGATCGGCGGATACAAGCAGGTGCTGCTCCCGCTCATCGACAACATCTCCATCGAGTTCAACCGCAAGGTGCGCACGGTCACCTACACCTCGAAGGGCGTGGAGGTCGAGACCAGCCGCGGCGTCTACCGTGCGAAGACGATCGTCATGGCGGTGCCGGGCGCGGTGCTGGCGAACGACGACATCGCCTTCAACCCGCCGTTGCCGTCGGCGAGGGTCGCCGAGCTCAAGAAGATCAAGCCCGAGTCGGTGTTCAAAGGCATCATGGAGTTCGAGCAGCCGATCCTGCCGGTGGGCGAGGGCCTGCCCCCGACGCCGTATCCGTGGGACGTCCTCGCGACGATGGACCACAACCCGCCCAGCCTCTGGAACGCCTCGGTCGGGACGCCCGGATACACGCTGTCTCTTATACACATCTGACGCTGCCGACGATCTTACGCGTGTA
>CAMFIY010000402.1 GCA_945952575.1 uncultured Leucobacter sp. | reverse complement strand
CTGCTGGAGCGAGCAGGTGCAGCCGGAACTCGCCGAGGCAGGGATCCGCATCTCCCGCTGGGACACCCTCGACGATGCCGATCGCCACGTCCTCACCGAGTACTACCAGCAGCACATCTATCCCGTGCTGATGCCGCTCGCGGTCGATCCGGCCCATCCGTTCCCCTACATCTCGGGCCGCGCGCTCAACATCTCGATCCGCGTGCGCAACCCCCGCAACGACAAGGTCGAGTTCGCACGTCTCAAGGTGCCCCAGATGATCCCGCGCTACGTGCGGGTGGATCAGCGGGAGACCGCGGACGACGTGCGTTTCATCGCGTTGGAGGAGCTGATCGCGAATCAGCTCGACGGACTGTTCCCCGGCATGGAGGTCATCGACCACCACGTCTTCCGCGTGACGCGCAACGAGGACGTCGAGATCGAGGAGGACGAGACCGAGAACCTGATCCAGGCGCTCGAGAAGGAGCTGCTGCGCCGCCGCTTCGGCCCCCCGATCCGGCTCGAGATCTCGGACGACATGGACGAGGCGACGCTCGACCTCCTGGTCGGGGAGTTCGACATCGACCGGCAGCAGGTGTTCATCCTCCCCGCACCGCTCGACCTGGGCGGGCTCTTCGCGCTCTCGCGCCTCGAGCGGCCGGATCTGAAGTTCACGCCCCACATCCCCGTGACGCATCCGCAGTTCCGGCCGAGCTCGCCGAGCGAGAAGCCCGACGTGTTCCGGGCGATCGCGCGCCGCGAGGTGCTGGTGCATCATCCGTACGAGTCGTTCTCGACCAGCGTGCAGGCCTTCATCGAGCAGGCCGCGACGGATCCCGACGTGCTCGCGATCAAGCAGACGCTCTACCGCACCTCGGGAGACAGCCCGATCGTCGCGTCGCTCATCAAGGCCGCCGAGGCGGGCAAGCAGGTGCTCGCGCTCGTCGAGATCAAGGCCCGCTTCGATGAGGAGGCCAACATCACGTGGGCCCGCAAGCTCGAGCAGGCGGGCGTGCACGTGGTGTACGGACTCGTCGGCCTCAAGACGCACTGCAAGCTGGTGCAGGTGATCCGCGAGGAGCAGGGCCGTCTCGCCCATTACTGCCACATCGGCACGGGCAACTACAACCCGAAGACCAGTCGCATCTACGAGGACTTCGGCCTCTTCACCTCCTCGCCCGAGGTGGGTCGCGACGTCACCAAGCTCTTCAACGTGCTCTCCGGCTACGCCATCGAGACGAACTACGATCGACTCCTGGTGGCCCCCGAAGGGCTGCGACGCGGCCTGATCGAGCGGATCGAACGCGAGGCCGTGCACGCGAGGGAGGGCCGCCCGAGCGGGATCAAGCTCAAGGCCAACAGCATGGTCGACGAGGAGATCATCGATGCGCTCTACCGCGCCAGCCGGGCGGGTGTGCCGATCGAGGTGTGGATCCGCGGCATCTGCTCGATCCGCGCCGGGGTGCCGGGCCTCTCCGAGAACATCCGGGTGCGCTCGGTGCTGGGCCGCTATCTCGAGCACTC
This sequence comes from uncultured Leucobacter sp., assembly GCA_945952575.1. GTDB lineage: Bacteria > Actinomycetota > Actinomycetes > Actinomycetales > Microbacteriaceae > Leucobacter. The sequence goes on along the minus strand of CAMFIY010000402.1, from coordinate 1,276 downwards.
GCGGATCTACGCCTTCCAGAACGACGAGGATCGAGAGGTCTACATCGGCAGCGCCGACCTGATGCACCGCAACCTCGATCGACGCATCGAGGTGCTCGCGCGGATCGTCGATCGCGAGCACCTGGCCAGGATCGATCGCTTCTTCGCCTTCGGCTTCAGCGACGATGTCAGCTCGTGGCATCTGCTCGCCGACGGCACGTGGAAGCGGCGAACGGTCTCCGAGGACGGCGAGCCGCTGCCCGACCTGCAGGATCTGGTGATGATCGATCGCACCGAAGCGAGGTCGCGCGAGGCCCGCGCGCGGAGCGCCCAGTGAGCAAGCCGATCCTCGCCGCCGGCACGGTGTGCTGGCGGAACGTCCGCCATGCCGACGGGACCGAGCAGCTGATGGTGCTGCTGATCCATCGCACCAGGCAGAAGGACGTCTCGTTCCCGAAGGGCAAGCTCGAGCGCGGTGAGAGCATGCCGCAGGCGGCCGCCCGCGAGACGCACGAGGAGACCGGGCTGCAGGTCGCCCTGGGGATGAACCTCGGCACGATCACCTACCAGCTGCCGAACGGCGGCGACCGCAAGACCGTGCAGTACTGGTCCGCCGAAGTGACCGAGGAGGCCGTGCAGGCCTCGACGTTCAAACCGAATCGCGAGGTCGAGGCGCTCGAGTGGGTGCCGTTCGACCAGGTGCGGAAACGGCTGAGCTATCGCGCGGATCGCGAACTCTTCGACGTCTTCGCGAACCTCGTCGAGCGCGATGCGATCGACACATTCACCGTCATTCTGCTCCGCCACGCGAAGGCGGAGCCGCGCAGCGACGCCTGGCCGGTGGACCGCCTGCGCCCGCTGGCGCCCGCGGGCGAGAAGCAGGCGGAGACCCTGGTCGCCACGCTGGAGGCGTTCCGGCCCGATCGGCTCTACTCCTCCACGGCCGAACGCTGCCTGCACACGATCGAACCGCTCTCCGAGCACCTCGGCCTCGCTATCCGCACCCGCGAGGGACTGAGTCAGGACGCGTGGGACGCCGGCGACACGGCCGAGCTGCGCGCCATCGTCGGCAAGGTCGTCCGCAAGTGTCGCAACGCCGTCGTCTGCACGCACCGCCCCGTGCTGCCCGATGCGGCCAGAGAGCTCGCCCTCGCCACCGGCAGCCTGCCCGGCGACTACCTGACCGAGGCCGCGGCGCTGCCGCCCGCGGGCTTCTCGATCTTCCACCTCTCCCGCAAGCGGCCCGGATCCGGGATCCTCGCGGTCGAGACGTATCCGCTGCAGCACTAGGCGATGA
>CAMFIY010000401.1 GCA_945952575.1 uncultured Leucobacter sp. | reverse complement strand
ATCTACACGCGTAAGATCGTCGGCAGCGTCAGATGTGTATAAGAGACAGGTACCGAGCCGAGGTCACGCTCATCGACACCGACGGCGCCGAGCATCGCGAGGTGATCCGGGTGAACCACCCGCTGCGGGTGCACGGCTCGCCGATCTACCTGATCGCGAACGGCTATGCGCCGACCATCACGGTGCGGGATCCGAAGGGGGAGGTCGTCTTCCAGGAGTCGGTGCCCTTCATCCCGCAGAACAACGCCACCATGACCTCGCTCGGCGTGCTCAAGATCCCCTACGGCCTGAGCTATGACGGGAAGCAGACGCAGCTCGGCCTGCAGGGCTTCTTCTATCCGACGAAGGTCGAGAACGAGTCGGGCGCTTGGACATCGAATTACCCGGACCTCGAGAACCCGTGGCTCACGCTCAACGTGTTCGTCGGCGATCTCGGCATCGACGACGGGGTGCCGCAGTCGGTGTACGCGCTCGACACCACGAAGATGACGCAGATCGCGGGCCGCGACCTCGACGTGAAGCCGTTGAAGCTCACGATCGGCGACACGGTCGACCTGCCGGACGGCATGGGCACCGTCACGCTCGACGCGGTGCCCCGCTACGCCAGCTTCGACGTGATGCGCAACCCGGCGCAGGAGTGGGTGCTGATCTCGGCGCTGACCGCGGTGGCCGGGCTCCTCTCGTCGCTCTTCGTGCCCCGTCGCAGGATGTGGGTCAAGGCGAGGGTCGTGCCCGACGGCGTCGTGCTGCAGTACGCCGCACTGGCGCGCGGCGAGGATCCGATGCTCGAACGCGCGGTGGAGCAGCTGCGCGAGCAGCATCGCGAGCTGCTGTAGCCGCGCTCGGCGATGTCGGTGCCGCGCGCTACGCTGAGCGCATGAGCACGAGAGTTGAAACCGTCGATTTCCTCCTCGATCAGCTGAGCGGGCGGCCGAATCTCGCCGTGCGCAAGATGTTCGGCGAGTACTGCCTCTACTGCGACGAGAAGCCGGTCGCCTTCGTCTGCGATGACGAGCTCTTCATCAAGCCGACGCCCGAGGGGCGCGCCTACGTCGAGGCGGCGGGTGCGCTCGATGAGGCGCCGGCGTATCCCGGTTCGAAGATGTATCTGCGGATCAGCGGCGATCGCTGGGAGGCCCGGGACTGGCTGACGGGGCTCGTGGATCTCACGGCCTCGGCGCTGCCCGCGCCGAAGCCGAAGAAGCCGCGGGCGTCGCAGCCGCGCCCGGCCGCTTCGGGGGCGAAGCCGAGGGCGAGGGGGTAGCCGTGGGATCGTGCGAGGAGCGCGTCGCCGTCGTCAGCGGGGCCGGGGCGGTCGACGGGATCGGCTTCGCCGCGGCCGCGCGGCTGGTCAGGGCCGGTGTGCGCGTGGTCGTCGGCGCGACGAGCGAGCGGATCCGCGAACGGGCGGCCGAGCTCGAGGCCATCGCCGAGGAGTGCGTCGGGCAGGGATCCGGATCCGGCGGCGCCGTCGCAGACCGACTGCCCTGGGCGGTGCCCGTCGTCGCGGATCTGACCGGGGAGGCCGGAGCCGAGGCGATGGTGCGCACCGCTGTCGAGACGTTCGGTCGCCTCGATGTGCTCGTGAACAACGCCGGCATGACGTCGGTGTCGGATCCGCAGGATCCGGGTTCCGCGGAGGATCTCGACCGCGCCGGGTTCGAGCACGCCGTCACCCGCAACCTCACCACGGCCTACCTGCTCACCCGGGCCGCGATCCCGCAGCTCATCGCCGCCGAGCACGGCCGGATCGTGACCGTCTCCTCGGTGTCGGGTCCGATCCTCGCCTACCGCGGCGATGTCGGGTATCACGCCGGCAAGGCCGGGCTCGTCGGCCTGACCCGGTCGCTCGCCGTGGATCTCGCGCCGAGCGGCACGACGGCCAACGCGGTCGCGCCGGGGTGGATCCGCACCGGCTCCGCCACGGAGCACGAGAACCGGATGGGCGAGGCGACGCCGCTCGGCCGATCCGGCACGCCCGACGAGGTCGCCGCGGTCATCGAGTTCCTCGCCTCGCCGGGCGCGTCCTATGTGACCGGGCAGGTGTTCGTGGTCGACGGGGGCAATGCGATCCAGGACGAGAAGGGCTGACGAGCAGGGCTTCTCCCTTCTCCGTGAGGGTCGGCTTCGGCACGGTATCTGCGGACGGATCCGGGCGCGACCGCGCGCGCAAACCCGGTCGGCACGTCGACGCGCTTCCAGCAGACCCTCGTGCGCGCGTCGATGCTCCCGATAGGCCAGCTCGCTGCATCCGAGCAGGCGGCCGTTCCAGCCTGTCGGTTCCTGGGATGCGCGGAACCTGACACTGAGCCGGCCTCGAAGCGGCGCGGCCACGTCCCACCACCCCGCCCCCGACGCTCAGCGCCCGACCGTCTCCTTGCCGTTGCCGAGGCGCTGCGCGATCGCGATCGGGATGATCGACACCACGATCATCACCACCGCGATCACGGCGACCACGGGCGCCTGAGCCGGGCGGAACATGTTGTTCATGATGAAGATCGGCAGGGTGGTGACATCCGCTCCGGCGGTGAACGTCGTCACGATGATCTCGTCGAAGGAGAGCGCGAAGGCGAGCAGTCCGCCGGCCAGCAGCGCCGAGCGCAGCTGCGGGAAGGTGACCAGGCGGAACGTCGTCCACACCCCGCCGCCGAGGTCGGACGACGCCTCCTCGAGATTCGTGCCCATGCGTCGCAGCCGTGCGATCACGTTGTTGAAGACGGTCACGATGCAGAAGGTGGCGTGGGCGATCGCGAGGGTCCAGATCGAGAGCGGCACCCCCATGAT
>CAMFIY010000400.1 GCA_945952575.1 uncultured Leucobacter sp. | reverse complement strand
GCTCGGCGAGATCACCCGGTCGATCGTGTCGGGGCGCGTGCGCTACGGCGAGACCGTCCGCGACGCCCTCTTCCGCCACCTCGAGAACGACCTCGGCCCGATGGCGTTCCCGCTGCTGCCGCCGCAGCCGGTGCCCTTCACGGTCGCCGAGTACTTCCCGATGCCCGGGCTCACCGCGTTCCACGACGACCGCCAGCACGCCGTCTCGCTCGCGTTCGTCGTGCCCGTGACGGGGACGTGCGAACCGCGTCAGGATGCCCTCGAAGTCACCTGGATGAGCCCGGAGGAGGCGGCGTCCGACACGCTCGCCGCCGAGATGGAGGGCGGCCGGTCGACCCTCGTGCGCCAGGCGCTCGCCTCCGTCGGCGCCCTGCGCTGAGGCGGGCGGATGCCGCGCAGCACGGTTCTCGTCGACCTCGCCCTCGCCCTGCCGCTCGCGCTGCTGGCCGCCGCCGTCATCGCGTGGCTCGTGCGGCGCATCTTCGGCGCGCGCCTGTCGCTGCCGTTCGCCGTGATGACGCTCGTCTCGGTCCTCGGGATCAGTGTCGGGCTCTTCGTGGCGGGCTGGTTCATCTTCGGGCTGCGACTGTGGATGCCGCTGTCGCTCCTGATCGCGGCGGGATCCAGCATCGCGCTGTCGTTCCTCGTGGCATCCGTCTACGCGCTCGCGCGCCGCGATGCGGCGATCGACGTCCCGGCGCTCGTCGCGGCGGGCGAGAGCGACCGCGTCGAGTTCAAGGAGACGGCGCGCTGGAACGTGCGCGAGGAGAAGAAGGACGCGCGGATGGAGCAGGTGGTCGCGAAGACGATCGCCGCGTTCCTCAACAGCGCGGGCGGCACGCTCGTGATCGGTGTCGACGACGCGGGCCACGCCGTCGGGCTCGATCGGGACTTCTCGACGCTCCGGACACCCGACGCGGATCGCTTCGAGCTGTGGCTGCGCGACCTGCTCGCGACGTCGTTCGGCAAGAACGCCGCGGCCCTCCCGAAGATCCGTTTCGCGGAGCTCGACGGGGAGATGGTCTGCGCCGTCCGCTGTCCGCGCTCGCCCGAACCCGTGTTCCTCACGCAGGGCGGGTCGACGGACCTCTGGGTGCGCGTGGGCAACTCGACGCGCGCGCTCGGCGTCGACGAGGCGGTGACCTACGTCGCGCGGCGGTTCAGTCCGTCCTTCGTCGACGTCGTGCTCGGTCGGCGCTGAGCGGACGGGCGGCGCCCCCGTGCGCGTCGGAGGCGCCGCGTAGGCTCGGGGCATGAGCTTCCCCGACGCCCTCGCCTTCCCGACCGATCGTGACGGCTGGCTCGCGTTCGTCACCGAGCGCCCGGCCGCGGCCGTCGCCCGCATCGCCCAGGCCGACGCGCGTCTGGCGACGATCGCCGACGCGGTGGAGGGTCGGGCGGCGGACCCCGAAGCTGCGGAGAAGGCGGCCGCGGAGGTCGTCGACCTCTGGAACGACGCCGACATCGCCCTGCACCAGGCGACGAGCGAGGTCTACCTCCTCAGCGAGTCGCATCCCGACGCCGATGTCCGCGCGGCGGCCGAAGCCGAGGTGCAGCGCCTCGAAGCCCTCGGCGCGGAGCGCCTGCAGCGTCGGGACCTGTTCGCCGTCGTCCGGGGCGCCGCGGGCGCCGCGGCATCCGTCGGCCTCGACGACGAGGCGCGGCGCTTGCTCAGCCAGGTGCTCCGCGACTTCCGGCGCGGCGGCGTCGACCTGCCGGATGCGCAGCGCGAGCGTGTGCGCGAGCTCACCGACCGAGACACCGAGTTGAGTCTCGAGTTCTCGCGCAACATCCGCGACGGGCGCCGTGAGATCCGCGTCGCGCCCGAGGCGCTCGCCGGGCTGCCACAGGACTTCATCGACGAGCACGCCCCCGGCGACGACGGCCTCGTCGTCCTCACGACCGACTACCCCGACCTCATGCCGGTGCGCGAGTACGCGACCGATCGCGCGACGCGCACGGCGCTCGTCGCGGCGTACAACGACCTCGCCTGGCCCGAGAACGACGCGGTGCTGGCGGAGCTGCTCGCCGTCCGCGCCGAGCGCGCGGCGCTCCTCGGCTACGGCGACTGGGCCGACTACGAGACCGAGCCCCGCATGATCGGGTCGGGTGCGGCGATCGCCGAGTTCCTCGCGCGTGTCGACGAGGCGTCGATCGCTGCGGCCGAGGCGGAGTACCCGCTGCTGCTCGCGCGGCTGCAACAGGACGACCCCGATGCCACCGAGGTCACGATCGCCGACCTCTTCCACCTCCTCAGCGCGCTGCGCAAAGAACGCCACGACGTCGACGCGCAGCTCGTCCGGTCCTATTTCTCGTTCGACCGCGTGCTGCCGGGGCTGCTCGAGACCACCGGTCGGCTCCTCGACGTCGCGTACGTGCCGGTCGAGGTCGCGACGTGGCATCCCGACGTCCACTCGTACGACGTCGTGCGAGGCTCGGGCGACGGGGCGGAGCGGCTCGGCCGCATCCACCTCGACCTGCACCCGCGCGAGGGCAAGTTCACGCACGCCGCCTGCTTCGGCCTCGCCCCCGGGATCACGGGGCGGGTGCTGCCCGAGTCGGTGCTGCTGTGCAACTTCGCGCGCGGCTACATGACGCACGACGAGGTCGTCACGTTCTTCCACGAGTTCGGCCACCTCGTGCACGCCATCCTCGGCGGGGCGCAGCGCTTCGCCCGATTCACGGGTGTCGCGACCGAGTGGGACTTCGTCGAGGCGCCGAGCCAGATGCTGGAGGAGTGGGCCTGGAATGCCGAGGTCCTCGCCTCGTTCACCGCGGGGCCGGAC
>CAMFIY010000399.1 GCA_945952575.1 uncultured Leucobacter sp. | reverse complement strand
GTTCGCACCCACCGTCGTCACGCCCGAGCGCGGCAGCCGTATCGCCACCGAGGAGGTCTTCGGACCCGTCGTCGCCGTCCTGCCCTTCGAGGACGAAGCCGATGCGATCCGCCTCGCCAACGACAGCGAATACGGCCTGAGCGGTTCGATCTGGACCCGGGACCTCGGCCGCGGCATCCGCGTCGCCCGCGGCGTCGAAGGCGGCAACCTCTCCGTCAACTCGCACTCGTCGGTGCGCTACTCGACCCCGTTCGGCGGCTTCAAGCAGTCCGGGCTCGGGCGCGAGCTCGGCCCCGACGCCGCCGAGCACTTCACCGAGACCAAGAACGTGTTCTTCTCCGAAGACTGACCCGACCCGCCGCGTCCTCCGAGCCCCGCGACGGGACCGGGGGCCGGCTCCCGCACCCCACCGGACACACACCAAGGAATCCACATGAGCGACATCACCCCCATCGACCTCACCCAGCGCCTCGCAGGCAAGGTCGCGGTCATCACCGGCGGTGCGAGCGGCATCGGCCTCGCCACCGCCAAGCGCATGCGCGCCGAGGGCGCGAAGATCGTGATCGGCGACATGAACCCCGAAGCCGGCGAGGCCGCGGCGGCCGAGGTCGACGGGATCTTCGTGCAGGTCAACGTGACCGATCAGGATCAGGTCGACAACCTCTTCGACACCGCCGCCCGCGAGTTCGGCTCGGTCGACATCGCCTTCAACAACGCCGGCATCTCCCCCGACGACGACGACTCGATCGAGATCACCGAGCTGCCCGCGTGGCAGAAGGTGCAGGACGTGAATCTGAAGAGCGTCTACCTGTGCTCGCGCGCCGCGCTCCGCCACATGACCAAGCAGGGCAGCGGATCCATCATCAACACCGCCTCCTTCGTCGCCGTGATGGGATCCGCCACCTCGCAGATCTCGTACACGGCGTCCAAGGGCGGCGTGCTCGCGATGACCCGCGAGCTCGGCGTGCAGTTCGCGCGCCAGGGGATCCGGGTGAATGCGCTCTGCCCGGGGCCGGTGAACACCCCGCTGCTCCAGGAGCTCTTCGCGAAGGATCCGGAGCGCGCCGCGCGCCGCCTGGTGCACGTGCCGGTCGGCCGCTTCGCGCGCCCCGAGGAGCTGGCCGCATCGGTCGCGTTCCTCGCGAGCGATGACGCCTCGTTCATCACGGCGTCGACGTTCCTCGTCGACGGCGGTCTGACGAGCGCGTACACGACGCCGCTGTAGGGCGGCGGACAGGCGGCGGGGAGGCCGCAGAAAGGGGGAAGGCGATGTCGGTCGAGATCGGCAGCGAGGGGAGCGAGTTCCTCGCCCGTGCGGTGCGCTCGAGCAACCCCTACGAGGAGACGATGCAGCGGCTGCTGCAGACCGTCCGCCTGGGCCTGATCGGGCCCGGCGAGCGGCTGCCCGCCGAGCGGGATCTCGCGACGATGCTCGGCGTGAGCCGGGCCACCGTGCGCGAAGCGCTCTCGACGCTGACCGAGGCGGGGTACGTGGTCTCCCGCCGCGGCCGGAGCGGCGGGACGTTCGTCGTCGAGCAGCTGCCGCATCCCGGGGCCGACGCCCCCGCGCCGGATCCGTTCACCGAGCGGGAGCTCGACGACATCTCCGCGCTCCGGCGAGTGCTCGAGGTCGGGGCCGTGCGCGAGGCCGCGGCTCGGGATCTCAGCGCCGCCGAGCGAGCCTCGCTCGCGACGGCGCTCGAGGACTGCACCGAGTGCGACATGGTGGACTTCCGGCGCCTGGACTCCCGCCTGCACCTCGTCTTCGCCGAACTCTCCGGATCGCCGAGCCTCGTGCAGCTCGTGGCGGATCTGCGCACGCGCGTCAACGCGGCGCTCGACTGCATCCCGATGCTGCCGCCGAACCTCGCGCACGCGCGCGAGCAGCACGAGGCGATCGCCCTGGCGATCCTGGTCGGCCGGCCCGACACGGCCGCGGCCGCGATGCGCGAGCACATCGACGGCACCGAGGCGCTGCTGCGCGGCTTCCTGGCCGGGGCCGCTACGCCGCAGCGATGAGCCGCTGCGCCGCCGCGCGGGCCGCGCGCTCCGCCTCCGCGAGCGATTCCAGCGTCAGCTCGGCCGGAGCCTCGTGCTGCTCGACGACCTCGCGCACCGTGTCGACGATGTCGAGGAATCCGATCCGCCCCTCGTGGAACGCGTCGACCGCCTCCTCGTTCGCGGCGTTGTAGGCGGCCGGATAACTCGCTCCGGCTCGGCCGACCTGCTTGGCCAGCTGCACGGCGGGAAAGGCCTCGGAGTCGAGCGGCTCGAACTCCCAGCTCGTCGCGCGCGTCCAGTCGAGCGGTGCGCCCACGCCCCCGACCCGGTGCGGCCAGTCGAGGCCCAGCGAGATCGGCAGCCGCATGTCGGGGGGCGAGGCCTGGGCGATCGTGGATCCGTCGATGAACTCGACCATCGAGTGCACCATCGACTGCGGATGCACGACCACGTCGATGTCGGCATAGGGCACGTCGAAGAGCAGGTGCGCCTCGATCACCTCGAGACCCTTGTTGACGAGCGTTGCCGAATTCGTGGTGATGACGCGGCCCATGTCCCAGGTCGGATGGGCGAGCGCCTGGGCCGGCGTCACGTCGCTCAGCTCGGCGCGCGTGCGCCCGCGGAACGGGCCCCCGCTCGCGGTCAGGATCAGCCTCCGCACCTCGCTGTCGGCACCCGAGCGCAGCGCCTGCGCGATCGCGGAGTGCTCGCTGTCGACGGGCACGATCTGGTCGTCCTTCGCGGCGCGGGTCACGAGCTCGCCGCCGACGATGAGGGATTCTTTGTTGG
>CAMFIY010000398.1 GCA_945952575.1 uncultured Leucobacter sp. | reverse complement strand
GGCCGGAGCCGAGATGTCCGCAGCGGTGACCTCACCGGCGCCGGTCTTGCGCAGGTACGCCGTGATCGGCTCGTCGTGCTCGCTCGAGACCACGAGATCCTTGATGTTCAGGATGATCTCGGTCACGTCCTCGGTCACGCCCGGGATCGTGGTGAACTCGTGGGCGACGCCCTCGAAGCGCACGCTGGTGACGGCGGCGCCGGGGATCGACGAGAGCAGGGTGCGGCGGAGCGAGTTGCCGAGGGTGTATCCGAAGCCCGGCTCGAGCGGCTCGATGATGAACCGCGAGCGGTACTCGGAGATGGACTCTTCAGTCAGAGTGGGTCGCTGTGCAATGAGCACTGTGTGGGTTCCTTTCGCTGGAGTCCGCTATATGACTCATGCGGTGATGTAAAGGGATGGAACGTTTGTGGTCTGAATGCCTGCGACCGCGTAGAGTTCTGGCTTCTCGCGTTGAACCTACGCGGCCGGAGGCCGCTGGCGCTCGCCGACCGCAGTCGGCGAGGCCATGGGTTCAGACGCGGCGACGCTTGGGCGGGCGGCAGCCGTTGTGGGTCTGCGGCGTCACGTCGGTGATCGACCCGACCTCGAGGCCCGCGGCCTGCAGCGAGCGGATCGCGGTCTCGCGACCCGATCCCGGGCCCTTGACGAAGATGTCGACCTTCTTCATGCCGTGCTCCTGCGCCTTGCGCGCCGCCGACTCCGCGGCGAGCTGCGCGGCGAACGGGGTCGACTTGCGCGAGCCCTTGAAGCCGACGCCGCCGGAGGAGGCCCAGCTGATCACGGCACCGGTGGTGTCGGTGATCGAGACGATCGTGTTGTTGGAGGTCGGCTTGATGTGGGCCTGGCCCTGGACGACGTTCTTCTTGTCCTTGCGACGCGGCTTGCGCGCCGCGCTCTTTGGTGCAGCCATTGAGTGTTCTCCTGAAACCTTGTGTACTGGTCGCGCTGACCGGGGTTACTTCTTCTTGCCGGCGACGGTGCGCTTCGGGCCCTTGCGGGTGCGAGCGTTCGTCTTGGTGCGCTGACCGTGCACAGGCAGGCCCTTGCGGTGGCGCAGGCCCTGGTAGCTGCCGATCTCAACCTTGCGGCGGATGTCTGCGGCGACCTCGCGTCGCAGATCACCCTCGACCTTGAAGTTGGCCTCGATGTAGTCGCGGAGGGCGACGAGCTGATCGTCGCTGAGATCCTTCACGCGGATGTTGCCGTCGATGCCGGTGTCGGCGAGCGCCTTGAGCGCGCTGGTGCGGCCGACGCCGTAGATGTAGGTGAGTGCGATCTCCACGCGCTTGTCGCGTGGGATGTCGACTCCTGCGAGACGTGCCATGCTGGCTCTCCTTGCGGATAGGTGGAGGTGTGGGGCGCATCGGGGGTTCGGGCCTCCGCCCCGAGGTGTCATCCGCTTGAGTCGATGGACTGACCGCTGATCTCGGTTGAACGCGATGCGTTCGCCCTGAGAGATCCGCGCGGAATCTTCGATGCGCTGGTTCAGATATTCAGTTGTGGGTGTTGCTCGAGCTCCGCGACTCGCAGCCGGGTTCCGACCGCGACGCCGCTGCCGTTGAGATCGCGTGCGATCTCAACCGACAAACACTGCCGCGAGGCTCAGACAGCGGCGGGGCTTAGCCCTGGCGCTGTTTGTGCCTGGGGTTGCTCTTGCAGATCACCATGACGCGGCCGTGGCGGCGGATCACCTTGCAGTGATCGCAGATCGGCTTGACGCTGGGGTTGACCTTCATGATGGTTCCTTCGTGGTTCGCTGTCATCGTGCTCGTGGGGAGCCACGAACCGTTGCTTCTCGGCAGTTCGGATTCCTCCGGGCCGCATGCGGCCCGAGGGCCTACTTGTAGCGGTAGACGATACGGCCGCGGGTCAGATCGTAGGGGGTCAACTCCACGATCACACGGTCCTCGGGGAGGATGCGGATGTAGTGCTGACGCATCTTGCCCGAGATGTGGGCGAGAACCTTGTGTCCATTGGTCAACTCAACGCGAAACATCGCGTTGGGCAGAGCCTCGATTACCTGGCCCTCGATCTCGATGACGCCGTCTTTTTTGGCCATAACCTCGTATCGCTTAAAGTATGTCTGCTGGTCATGCGAATGCCGAGCTCCCGATCATGCGCGCGAACACGCAAACGGGCGCAAAGCACCAAAGAGAAATCTTATACGCGCGCCGCCGACATTTCAAGTCCGGTCGGCGCGCCCCCTTGCCGGCGCTCCGGGATCCGTTTCACTCGAGCCGATAGCCTGGATCCATGAGCGACCTCAGAGATCCCGGCGACGCCTGGGTGACTGCATCCGACGGTTCACGCTACTGGGGACGCTTCGGCGCCGCGGGCCTGCTCGCCCACGATCCGGCGCGGGGCATCCTCCTGCAGCATCGGGTGAGCTGGAGCGACCACGGCGGCACCTGGGGTATCCCGGGAGGTGCGCGACACGAGGGCGAAGATGCCGTGGCGGGGGCGATCCGCGAATCGGGCGAGGAGGCCGGTGTGCCCCCGCAGGCGGTGCTCCCCCGTTTCAGCCATGTCGTCGACCGCGGCGGCTGGACGTATACGACCGTGATCGCCCGGGTGGTCGCAGCGTTCGAGCCGGTGATCATGGATCCTGAGAGCCATGCGCTCGAGTGGGTGCCGGTCGACTCGGTCGACGGCTTCGACCTCCATCCCGGGTTCGCGGCGAGCTGGCCGCTGCTCCGACCGCTCCTGTCGCAGGACCCCGACGCGGAGGCCGCCGCGGCCGTGCTGCTCGCAGAGGGACGCCTCAGCCGGCTCTGACCCGCAGCCGACTCGACCCCGGCATCGCCCGGGCCC
>CAMFIY010000397.1 GCA_945952575.1 uncultured Leucobacter sp. | reverse complement strand
ATGCCGCCGTACGGCGCCAGCGGCGAGACGGAGTCCTCCGGGACATGGATGCCCAGCTCATCAGCAAGGCTGCGGGCCTTTTCCTTCAGCCCCGCCCATCCGCGCCCCATCGTGCTGTACCCGATGTGCATCATCGGCGGGAAGACAAAACCGAGCCCCTCCTCACGCTGGAACATCGCGAGGATACCCGCGGCGTGATCCGCATTGTCGAGCAAGTTCTCATACTGATACCGGCGGAAGTACCGCTGGACGTTGTCCGTCTTCCGTCGCATACGCCGGGTGTGCAGTTTGACAACGAGGTCGAGGTCGCCTGCGAGGAGCACGTCTCGACATCCCACAAAGAAGTCGCTCATATCGCGGCCTCGACTGGGAGGTGTGACCCGGATCTCGAACGACGTACGACGTACGTCCTCACGCTGTTCGACCAGGCCCTGGATGCGCGCGGCCCGGCGACCGTCGGTGGTTGTCAGGTAGAGGCGATACGGCACGGGAAGGTGCTCGAGCCGGTCGAGAACTCCCTCCAGCGCATCGATGTCGCCAACGTGAACGACCGCGGCGAGGCGCAGCGGCCGGTCCATGTCGAACGTATCAATCGGCGGAGCCAGCACCTCCAGCGCACCACCGATGGCGTAGAGCGCGCGAGGTGCCGTCGCGCGAGCGAGATGCTGCCAGATCGCGGCCGCAGGATATCCCCGAGCCACAACGCCGTCGATGATGCGACGCCCCACCACGGCAAAACGATCGAGCAAAGGCGGATACAGACCGAACATCGCCGTGCTGAGGAACGGGTGCCCCTCATCCAAGAGTTCGAGCGGTGTGTACAGGGCGGGATCCGAGCTCGGGAAATCGCTCGCGGCATGGATATAGGAAACCTCGATGCCCGCCGCAATGGCGCGCTCGAAGAACTCACGCTCCGTGGAGATATCGTCGCGGGACGCGGGGAGCGAGGGCCAGAGGCTGTCCAGCGCGGGCGAGAGAAAGACGTCCCGGCGGATTGCCGTCCACGTCCATGCCGATGGTCGACGAGGATAGCCGGCGTCCGGGAATGCTTCGGGAAGGTGGTGCGGCGGCTCGACCATTGCGCGCAGTGGCGCCTCATCGCTCGCGGCACGGTCGATCGCTGCAGCGAGATCGCCAACTGGTCCGAACCACGAGTCACCAGTCAGGACGATCTCGTCGGTGTCATCGAGGTGGGCCTCTTGCGAGAGAGCCCAACGATAGGTATCCGGCGAGAACGTCGCTGAGGGAGCAACGAGGACTTCGTCGGTGATCGCGCGGAGAGCAGCACCGTTCTCGGGCATCGTTCCCGCCGGCACGACCGCGACGACGCGCTCGGCGTGCGCACGTAGCGCAGTGAGCGCGATAAGGGCGTAGTCGTCGACGACGCGCGCGACGCGGCTGAAAGCGTAGACAATCAAGCGCCGCTCGGGCGCCCCCTGCACGGACACTGCCACATCCTTCTCGGCGCTCATCGATCCGTTAGCTGTTGCCCTTCTGAAGCGCTTTCAGCAGGTATGCGTCGTAACCACTCTTCACGAGGGGTTCGGCTCGTGCTCGCAGTTCGTCGTCGGTCAGGAATCCCATCCGCCATGCGACCTCCTCCGGGCATCCGATCGACAGCCCTTGCCGCTTTTCGACAGTACGGATGAAGTCTGTGGCCTCGCTGAGCGAGTCGAACGTTCCCGTGTCGAGCCACGCGGTTCCACGTGGGAGGAGTTCGACCTTCAAGTCCCCGCGCTGGAGATAAGCCTTGTTCACATCGGTGATTTCGAGCTCCCCCCGCGGCGAGGGCCGCAGGTTCCTTGCGATCTCGACAACGTCGTTGTCATAGAAGTAGAGACCGGGAACGGCGTAGTTGCTCTTCGGGACGGCTGGCTTTTCCTCGAGTGAGACGACGCGACCCTGAGCATCAAACTCCACGACGCCGTATGCCGTCGCATCATCAACCCAGTAACCGAAAACGACGCCGCCTGTCAGGTCGGTGTACTGACGCAGACGTGTACCCATTCCCTGGCCGTAGAAGATGTTGTCTCCCAGCACGAGCGCCACCGAAGACGACCCGATGTGGTCCTCCCCCAGAACGAACGCCTGGGCCAGTCCGTCTGGCGACGGCTGAGTCTTGTAGGTCAACGACACGCCGAAGCGCGATCCGTCGCCGAGCAGGCGGTGGAACTGGTCGGCATCCTGCGGCGTTGTGATGATGAGGATGTCCTGGATCCCGGCGAGGATCAGCGTGGACAGCGGGTAGTAGATCATCGGCTTGTCGTACACCGGGACCAGCTGCTTGGAGATGCCGAGGGTGATGGGGTGCAGACGGGAACCGGTACCGCCCGCGAGGATGATTCCGCGCATTCATCCAGTCTCCCATCTGGCACGGATCCGGTCCAACCGAGCGCATCGCTCGCACCGGATCCGCAGGAACTGCGCCGGTAGGCTGGACCAATGCGAAAGCTCCTCGTCACCGGCGGCGCCGGCTTCATCGGCTCCAACTTCGTCCACCACGTCATCGCGCACACCGACGACCACGTCACCGTGCTCGACAAGCTGACGTACGCCGGAAACCGGACCTCGCTGGACGGGCTCCCCGAGGACCGGCTCGCGTTCGTCGAGGGCGACATCGCCGATGCGGCGCTGGTCGACGGCCTGTTCGCGGGGGTGGATGCGGTGGTGCATTACGCCGCGGAGTCGCATAACGACAACAGTTTGAATGATCCGCGTCCGTTCTTGGACACGAACATCATCGGCACGTACACGTTGCTGGAGGCGGCGCGTAAGCACGGGACGCGTATGCATCACATCTCGACCGATGAGGTGTACGGGG
>CAMFIY010000396.1 GCA_945952575.1 uncultured Leucobacter sp. | reverse complement strand
AGAGACAGGCACGAGACTCTTCATGACGTCGAGCACTTCGCTCACCATCTCCGGGTCGAGCGCACTCGTCGGCTCGTCGAAGAGCATCACATGCGGCCGCATGGCAAGCGCACGGGCGATCGCCACGCGTTGCTGCTGCCCGCCTGAGAGGCTGGCCGGATGCGCATCGATCTTCTCGGCCAGCCCGACCCTCTCGAGCAGTGTGCGAGCACGATTCCTGGCCTCGCTCTTCGTCGCCCCGCCGACCATGGTCGGCGCGAGCATGATGTTCTCGGCGACGGTGAGGTGCGGGAACAAGTTGAAGCGCTGAAAGACCATGCCCATCTTCTGCCGCACCCGGTCGACGTTCGCTCCGTTGGCGAGGATGTTCTCGCCCTCGATCAGGATCGACCCGCCCGTCGGCGTCTCGAGCAGGTTCAGGCAGCGCAGCACCGTGCTCTTGCCCGACCCGGACGGACCGATGATGCACTTCACCGTAGAGGTGTCGACGTCGAGGTCGACGCCCCGCACGACCTCGTTCTCGCCGAACGACTTGCGGAGTCCCCGCACCTGGATCATGGGGTTCATCGCGCCGCTCCGAACTTCTTCTCGACGACTCGCGAGAGCCGGTACAGGGTGTAGGTGAGGATCAGGTAGATCGCCGCCACGAGCGTCAGTATCTCGAAGGCCCGGTAGTTGACGGCGTAGATGCTCTGGCCGCGCTGCGTCAGCTCGGCGACGCCGATGACGGCGAGCAGAGAGGTGTCCTTCACGCCCATGATGAACTGGTTCATCATCGGCGGGATCATGCTGCGGGTCGCCTGCGGGATGATGATCCGGCGCATGGTCTGCGCGTGTGTGAGCCCGAGCGAGCGGCCCGCCTCCATCTGGCCCCTGTCGACCGACTCGATGCCGGCTCGGAAGACCTCGGAGACGTAGGCGCCGATGTGGAAGCTGATCGCGATGATGCCCGCCGCCATCGGGCTCAGCTTGATGTGCAGCACACCCGGGAGGCCGAAGTAGATGAACAGGATCTGCACGAGGAGCGGCGTGCCGCGGATGACGTTCACGTAGAGGCGCGCGGGGCCGTAGAGCCAGACGCGCTTCGAGAGGGTCATCAGGCCGCTGATCAGGCCGATGACGGTCGCGAGCGCCAGCGAGACGACCGCGATGAACACGGTCAGCCCGAGCCCCTCGATCAGGGTCGGGATCGCGGCGAGCATGACGTTCAGGATGTCGGTCATCGTCGTCCTCTTCGTTGAGCGTTGGCCGGGCCTGATCGGCCGGGCCGGGAGCTGATGGGTGCGGCGCGGCCTCACGGCCGCACCGCACCGGTGTCGTCGGCTACTTGCTGGGCAGGTACTTCTGCAGCAGCTTGTCGTAGGTGCCGTTGTCGCGGATCTTCTGCAGGCCCGCGTTCAGCTGCTTCACGAGCGGCTCGTTGCCCTTCGGCACGGCCATCGCGGTGGGAGCCGACTCGAGCGGGTCGCCGAGCATCTGGATGGTCTTGTTCTCGCCGTCGGTGCCGATCCGGTACTGGATGCTCGAGGTGTCGATGACCATGGCGTCGGCCTGACCCGAGGTCACGGCGAGGAACAGCGCATCGCTCGCCGTGAGCGTCTGCAGCTTCGCGCCGTACTGATCGGCGAGCTTCTTCGCCGCGACATTGCCGCTCGTACCCTGGGTGGCGACGATCGTCTTGCCCTTCAGGTCGTCGAAGCTCGCGATGTCGCTGCCCGCCTTCACCGCGACGGATTGGCCGTCCTCGTAGTAGGGATCGCTGAAGTCGACCACCGCCTTGCGCTCCTCGTTGACCGAGATGTCCGAGACGGCCATGTCGATCTGACCGGACTGCAGCGCCGGGATCAGGCCGTCGAAGCCCATGACCACCCACTTGCCCGTGAGCCCCTCGGCGTCGAGGACGGCATTGACGACCTCGATGTCGAAACCGGTGAGCTCGCCGTCCTTCTCGTACTCGAACGGCGGGAAGTTGTTGATCACGCCGATCTGGATCGGCTGCGTGCCGTCTCCGGAGCCACCGTCGCTCGTGCCGGGATCGCTGCTGCACGCCGAGGCGCCGAGCAGGAGCGCGGCCGCAGCGACGATGCTGAGCGCGGATGCGAGTTTCTTCATTCTGGGGTTTCCTTTCATGGATGGTCAGTTCACGACGGCGAGTGCTTCGATCTCGACCAGGTACTCGCCCGGCAGGCCCACGCAGATCGTGGTCCGGGGAGGTTTGATGTCGCCGACGAACGCGCTGTAGACGCGGTTCATCTCGGCGAGGTTCGCGGTGTCGGTGACGTAGACGCGCATCATGAGGATGTCGGCGAGCGTGGCGCCCGCCGCGGCGAGCACCGCGGAGACGTTCTGCAGGGTCTGCTGCATCTGCTCGGCGAAGCCGCCCGGGATCAGGGCGCCGGTGGCGGGATCCTGGGCCACCTGTCCGGAGGTCTGCACGAGGTTGCCGATGCGGACGCCCTGGCTGAGCGCGAACTGGGGGCCGACGGCGGGAGCCTGATCGGTCAGGATGACGGTGCGTTCCACGGTCTATGCCTCGTTTCCGAATATGGTTGCCGGTCCGATATCCGCGAGCGTCGGCAGGCCGCACATGGCCATCGCCGCCGCGAACTCGTCCCGAAGGGTCTCGATGACGCGGGTGACCCCGACGGAGCCCTCCGCAGCCAGGCCCCAGATGTAGGGTCGGCCGACCAGCACCGCATCGGCGCCGAGGGCGAGCGCCTTCAACACGTCGGTGCCCCGGCGGATCCCGCCGTCGAGCAGCACCGGCACCCGGCCGGCGACGGCCTCGGAGACCGCGCGGACGCAGTCGATCGGATGCGCCAC
>CAMFIY010000395.1 GCA_945952575.1 uncultured Leucobacter sp. | reverse complement strand
TATGAGGGACAGAACTCGTCATTGAGCACTCCAGTGAGATCGGGCCCGCGTGCGACTCCCCGTTGAATCCGCACAGCCTCGGGCATTCCGGATCGATTCTGGGCGGGTGGGACTCCGTCTCAAACATGCTTGCGGTCGCCTCCTACTCGCCGACCGGAGTGCTGTTCGTGAATTGTGATCTATCTACAAAAGAGTGGGCGATCATATGTCGACTCCGTGCTTCCGGTGGTTCGCGTCATCCGATTCTGCGAGAACAGGCAGAATGAAGGTGATGGAGAAGGAACGAGTGCGCACGCGACACGAGTGGTTGCGGCCGCGGAGCCTCCTCCTGGTGTTCTTCGGTGGGTGCTTCGGCGCTGCCGCGCGCGAGGCACTGGGTGCGGCGATCCCACCGGGCAGCCCCATCCCGATCGGCATCCTGATCGCCAACCTGCTCGGGGCGTTCCTCCTCGGGTTGCTGCTCGAATGGCTCAGCCGGCAGAACCTCGCCGAGGCCTCGCCCGAATCGGCTCGGCGGGGCGCCCGCATGCGGCTGCTGCTCGGCACCGGCGTGCTCGGCGGCTTCACCACCTATAGCGCTCTCGCTCTCGCCGTGGTCGCACTGCTGCACGGTGGGAGCATCTGGCTCGGAATCGCCTATGGCCTCGGCACGCTGCTGCTCGGCGCCCTGACCACGTTCGCCGGCATCGCGCTCGCCGCGGCCATGCACGCGAGGCGCGGGGGAACGTCCGGAGGATCCGCCGGAGGATCCCCGCAGAGGCCCGCGCCCTCGGGAGGCGCCGATGCCTGAGTTCTGGCTGCACGCGATCGCCGCACTCTCCGCGGGCTTCGGCGCGGTCTGCCGATTGCTGCTCGACGGAGCGGTGTCGACGGCCGTGGCTCGCCGGGCGGGCGCGGGCGGCGCACTGCCGTGGGGCACGCTCGTCGTGAACTTCAGCGGTTCGCTGCTGATCGGCGCGGTGGCGGGCTGCCTCGCCTCCGCTCCGCCGGTCGGCGGCCTGCTCGCTGCAGACACCTGGCCCGTGGCGGCGGCGCTCGGCCTGCTCGGCGGCTACACGACCTTCTCGACCGCCAGCTACCAGACGGTGCGACTCGTGCAGGAGCACCGGTGGGGGCTGGCGCTCGCCAACGGTCTCGGTCAGCTGATCCTCGCCGCGGCTGCGGCCGGCCTCGGCTGGTGGATCGCCGCACTGCTCGCACACTGAACGCGTTCACGCCGCCTCCGAGGACTCCGCCGGTCGCGAGTACTGCGGGCTCAGCACCCAACCCGGAGGCGTCGCCAGGAGGTGCTCGACCATGCCCGCGAGCCGGTTCCCCGGATCGAGCTCGAGTGCGTCTCGCACAAGACGCCGCGCGGTCGTGCCCTGCGCCCGCATCCACCAGCCCCAGGCGAGCATGGCCAGAATCCCCGCTCGACGGGTCGGCGGAGCATGCGTCGCGGCGTCCTCCAGCGCGAGCATGGACCGCGGCACTCGCGGGATCGCGGGCGGCACCTCGGCCATGAAGCGCAGGATGCCGCGGAGATCCCTCGTGTCTCCCGCCGCGGATCCGGAGCCGAACTCCGGATGCTCGAGTCGTTCGGCGCCGAGCCGGCCGGCCAGATCGATCACCGAGCCCGGCGGGACCGACGTCGCGAGCAGGGCGACGATCCACGGCCCCGGATCCTCGGTGGCGCGAATGAGCCGGGCGACGAGGCGCGGATGCGGCGGTTCGGAGGCGGTGAAGCACGCGTCCGCGACCCGTGCGATCCCGTGCACCCAGGGCGGTACCGCCCCGGGTTCGGCCTCGTCGACGGACTGCGCCCGTGAGGTCACGGACGCCCGTTCGTCGAGTTCCGCGAGTTGCGCGAGCACCGCTGCGCTGCGTTCGGACTCCGGCTCGGGCAGTCGCCCGAGCTCGTCGAGTCGTCGCGGTTCGACCTGCAATGCGGCGGCTTCGGCCGCCACCGGGCTCTCCCGGATCTCGCTCAGCGGACGGCGCGAGTGAGGTGCAGCCGCGTCGAGCAGACTCGCCCAGCCGTCCGGTGCGATCACGGCGAAGTCTCGCAGCTGCCATCGCTCGCGCGTGCACCGGCGCCTCAGCATCCCGGCGAGATGGCGCCACGGCGCACCGCCCGCTTCTGCGAAGGTCTGCGAGCCGACCAGCACGAGCGCGGGCCCGCCGGCACCGGCACCCGTTGCGTCGAGCAGATCGGCGACGGCATCGACGTAGGGAGCCAGGTGCTCCGGCGCATCGCGATCAGGGAGATCGGCGCGCACGGTGCGGAGGATCCGCCGGCCGGAGAACTGCACGACGAACAGGCTGTCGGCGTCGCTGACGCCGACAGCGAAGGGGAGTGCGGCGAGGAAGTCTGCGGTGTTCCGGCAGCGCAGCACCGGCGGTTCGGATGACGCGGGGGGAGTGCAAGGCGGAACGGGCTGTATTGCGGTATCGGTCATCCACCCATACTGGAGCGGCGGGACCGGTCAGGATGAGTTGTCCACAGATATCGGGTGGACTCGGTTGGCTCCCAGGGAAAACGGCCCCTGTGAGCGCAGAAACTCAGGCCCGCTGCGCGTCGACCTGGTGCAGATCGGCCTCGAGCGCGACCCAGCCGAGCATCGCGCACTTCACGCGCATCACGAACTTCGAGACGCCCTGGAACGCGACGGCATCGCCCAGCAGATCCTCGTCCGGCTCGGTCTCGCCGCGCGACTGGATCATCTCGCGGAAGGCGTCGATCCGCTCGCGCGCCTCCGCCATCGTGAGGCCCCCCTCGGCGCCCTCGACCCCGTCGCGCACCAGCTGCGACAGCACGGAGGCCGATGCCATCGAGATCGAGCAGCCCTGACC
>CAMFIY010000394.1 GCA_945952575.1 uncultured Leucobacter sp. | reverse complement strand
CCGCCGAACGGGTCGGCTGGCAGTACGACACGAACCCGTCGAGCGAGGTCGCGCTCGCGCTCGACGGAGAGGTCGTCGCCGGGCACCGGGTGCGCGGGGTCGCGCTCGAATGGCATCGATTCCCGGCGGAGGCGATCGATCCGATCCTCGAGGCGGAGCGCGGCGACCCGCCGGCGCTCGCCATCGGCCTCGGCGTCTTCTCCGGGAGGCCGACGGTCTCGGTGGAGCGCGTCGCGGTGAACGTCCGGGACTTCCAGTTCGACGAGGACGGCTACCGGCCGGCCGGCGATCCCGTCTTCGCCGACGGACCGACCGCCTATTTCGCGACGCTCCCGATCAAAGCGGTCGCCCAGGCGATCCGGGGCGCGGGCATCCCGGCACTCGTCTCGAACTCGGCCTCGACCCACGGATGCAACTCGGTCATGTACACCCTCCTGCATCGCACCGCGGAGCTCGGCCTCACGACGCGCGCAGGGTTCCTGCACCTGCCCGATCCGCCCGGCCATGTGGCCGCCGTCGGCAGCGACGGCCCGAGCATGGCGCTCGAGCTGCAGATCGAGGCCGTGCGCACGGCGATCGCCGCGTCGATCGCGCACCCGGACGGGGATATCCGGTTGCCGGCGAACGAGTGGGAGTGGTGAGCATGAGCGGTATCGGGACGGGCGAGCTGCAGCGGATCTCGCGGGCGGCGCTGCACGGGCGCGATGGCGAGTGGGATCTCGTGATCGCCGGGGGAATCGTGACCGCGATCGAACCGCACGATTCCGCGGCGGCAGCGGGCGGCGCGGTGCTCGACGCGCGAGGCGGGCTGGTGTCGCGCGCCTTCGCCGAGACCCACGTGCACCCGGACAAGTCCTACAGCCTGAGCGATCTGCCCGAGGGGATCGATGCGGCCGAGCTGGCCGGATTGGACGGCTTCAGCCGGGCGGCCAGGCTCAAGTCGGCCTTCACTCCTGAGGACGTGGCCCGCCGCGCGGAGCGGGCCCTCCGGCTCGCGGTATCGAACGGCGCGACCCGGGCGCGCATCACGGCCGACGTCGACACCGTGGCCGGCCTTCGCGGTTTCGAGGGGCTGCTGCTCGCCCGAGCGGCGACGGCAGACCTGCTGGACGTCGAGATCGTGGCCTTTCCGCAGGAAGGGTTGAGCCGTGATCCGGGCGCCGAGGAGCTGTTGCGGGAGGCGCTGCGCCGCGGAGCCGACCTGGTCGGCGGCTGGCCGAACGTCGAGGCGACCGGTGAAGAGGAGCGCGCGCACGTGCGCACGGTCTTCGACCTCGCCCAGGAGTTCGACGTCGACGTCGACATCCACGCAGACTGCTTCCTCGACCCCGAGGAGCGGATCCTGGAGTTCATCGCCGAGGAGACCATCCGGCGCGGCTACCAGGGGAGGGTGCTCGCCAGCCACTGCGCCGCGCTCGAACTGCAGAGCGATGCCGATGCGCGCCGGATCATCGCACGCGTCGCCGAGGCCGGTGTCACGATCGCCGTCATCCCGTTGAACCTCGCCGATGGCGGTCCACGCGGCCTGAGCCGTCCCCAGGAGCTGCGTGCCGCGGGGGCGCTGGTCGTCTCGGGCACCGACAACATGAACGACGGCTGGTACCCGCTCGGCACGTTGAATCCGCTCGACCGCGCATCGATGACGTTCTGGGGCGGATCCTTCGACGACGAGGAGGACCTCGACGTCGTCTGGGACATGGTGTCGGGCGAGGCCTGGCGGGCGCTCGGCGAGCCGGGCGGCGACGTCTTCGTCGGCATGCGGGCGGAGCTCGCGGTGTTCGACGCCCGCGATCGCTCCGAGGCGCTGCGGAACCCCGGCGGCGGCCTCACGACGATCCATCGCGGCAGGGTCGCGGCGCGCCGGCGCGTGCGGCAGGAGTTCCTTCCCGGGCACGCGGCGGAACTCGCCGGAGCAGAGCGATGACGGGCACGGGCACCGCGTTCGACACCGTCGTGCGCGGAGAGCGCGTCCTGCTCGACGGCGCACTGCGGCCGGCCGCCCTCGGCATCCGCGATGGGCGGATCGCCGCCATCGAGCAGCCGGATGCAGAGCTCCGGGCGGTGCGCAGGATCGATGCCGGGCGCGATGCCGTCGCACCCGGGTTCATCGACCTGCACGTGCACTTCGACAACCCCGGCGACTCCATCTCGGCGGACTTCGCCGTCGGCACCGCGAACGCGGCGCTCGGCGGACACACCTTCGTCGGCGATCACCCGTTCTCGACCCCGCTCACCACGACAGGTGAGCGCTACCGGGACAAGATCGGACTCGCGGGCAGAGGGGCGCGGGTCGACTTCGGGCTCTGGGGTGCGCTCACCGGCCCCACGATCGCGGAGATCCCGGAGCAGGCGGCCCTCGGCGCGAACGGCTTCAAGGCGTTCCTGCCCGAGAACGACATGGACTTCCCGGCGGCCCTCGTCGAGCACCTGCGGAGCGGCCTCGCGGTCGCCGCGCGCTCCGGCGGCACCGTCCTCGTGCACGCAGAGGACCGGCTCGCGCTCATCGCCCTCGACGAGCGCAGCCGTGCCGAGGGTCGGGCGAGGGACTATGCGGGACTCGCCGTCGAGCGCGGGCCCGAGATCGAGCTCCGGGCGGTGCGCGAGGTGCTCGCGCTCGCCGAGGAGACCGGGGGAGCCGTTCACTTCGTGCATCTCTCCGTCCCGGAAGCGGTCGACCTCGTCGGCTCGGCTCGAGCGCGCGGCGTCCGAGCCACCTGCGAGGTCGCCGCGCACCACCTGCTGCTCGACGCGACGGAGCTGCCCGCGCTGGGATGGCGAGCGCTGTGCGCACCGCCGCTGCTGTCTCTTATACACATCTGACGCTGACGACGATCTTACGCGTGTAGATCTCG
>CAMFIY010000393.1 GCA_945952575.1 uncultured Leucobacter sp. | reverse complement strand
ACCCAGCACTGCTACGACGGATGGATGCCCACTGGAGGCTCGCTCGTCACTATGGGATCGCGAACATGCTGATCTTTCACAAGCTGACCGACCTGGAGAACGTCGGCGACCAAGGTTCCGCAATGCGCTCGCTTGCCAACAGTCTGTTGGCCAACGCCGAGACGAGAATCATCTATCGGCAGGAATCCGACCAGCTCGGAGCTACCGCTGGAGCGCTCGGGCTCACGGGAACCGAGCAGAAGCTACTACCCGGCCTCGGCGTTGGCCAGGGTCTCTGGCGCATCAAGGATCGCTCGTTCGTCTGCCAGCACCAACTGCACCCCGACGAGCTGGAACTCTTCGACACGACAGGTCGTATGGTGGGCTGAGTGCGCGCGGAGGCTCTTACGCACCTACGCGGTATGAGCAAACGCAACACCAGAGATTCGTCGCCAGAGTCCTCCATCAACCTTCCGATCGCCAGCATCCACGTCGATGAACGCGGTGCGATGCGCGTCTCCCTCGATGGCAGAGAGCTCCCGCCTACGGGTCCGGCGTCCGAGTGGGATAGGGCTCGGTTCGGTGAACTGCTCGACGCACTTTCCGCGCACCGCACGCGAACCGTTCGTGTCGAGGTGCGGGAGTACGACGGCTCCGTGTTCACCGACATTGTCCACGCCACGCGGCGCGAGCGCATGGCAGCAGAGCCTCCGGTACCCGATGCCACGCGGCGAGCGCGCCATCGGCCAACACATGAGCTGATCGAGGTTCGTGGTGCCGGTTTCATTCCCGGCGAAGACGTGACGGTCGCTCTCTCGGTCTCCAGCGCGGAAGGTGCCGCTGACGGCACAGCTCGTGCAGTTATCGATCTCAGTCAGGTTGCGGATGGGAACGCAGAGTTCCTGCTGATCGGGCGCGTATCTGGCGTCATCGTCGCTGAGCGGTTGCCAGCATGACCAGCGCCCAGTCTTATAGCCGCGGTCTTGGGGATGAGCTGACCAACGCCCTCATGATTAGCCTCTTCGCACTTTTCGCTATCGCTGCCGTGCTCCGCGGGGCCGGTTCGATCGCAGCCTTTCTGACTGGTGCTGAACAACCGGAGGTCGGTTTCGCCGGTGGCGTCAACGTGATCTTTGCCCCTGCTGATCCCGCCGCTGCTCTCGGGGCACCCGGCCTCAATACAGCTGTCTACTGGGTCGTAGCAACCCTTCTTCTCGGTTTGCTCACCACCGCGATTGTGTGGGTGTGGGCTCGGATACGACGCCATACTCGGGCCGTCACTTCCGACCCCCGCAAGCTTCAAGGGACCGCGAGCGGGTACGACGTCGCATCCAGCGCCTCCTCGAAGGCGCTCCTTCGTCGTGCCGCGACGCTGCGTCCTTCGCTTGAGCACCCGAAGCCGGAGGATGTGGGCTTCTTGCTTGGTCGCTCGCACGGCAAGCAGATCTGGGCGAGCATCGAAGATTCGATCCTGTTGATCGGTCCGCCGCGCTCAGGTAAGGGTCTGCATATCGTGATTCCGGCGATCCTTGACGCGCCAGGCGCAGTCGTCACAACGTCCACTCGGCCCGACAACCTTACGGTGACGCTCAAGGCGCGAGAGCGACTTGGCCCTGTCGCGGTGTTCGATCCGCAGCACCTGGCCGAAGGCATTCCCGTCGGGTTGCGATGGTCGCCGATCCGAGGCTGCGAAGATCCGCTCACCGCGATGATCCGGGCGACCGGTCTCGCAGCGGCCACCGAGCTATCCTCGGGTGGCGTCGAAGGCGGCGGCTTCTGGGAGGGCAAGACTCGGGTCGCGCTGCAAGCTCTCCTCCACGCTGCCGCTCTTGATCACAGGACCCCGGCGGAACTCTTCCGGTGGACGCTCGACCCTGCGGCCGCTGCCGAGGCTGTTGCGATCCTCACCGGCTCGCCCCTCGCTGCAACGGGATGGGCCGAATCGTTGGAAGCGATGCTCGACTCCGACCCACGAACTCGCGACAGCATCTGGCAAGGTGTGTCGCTCGCTCTAGCTGCACTTGCCGACCCGCGGGTCTTGGATGCGGTCAGCCCGTCGGAAGGCGAGCGCTTCGACCCGGAGCAGTTCATTTGCAGCCGCGGCACACTGTATCTACTGGCAACCGGAGCCGGTGCAGGAAATAGCGCGGCGTTGGTCGCCGCCTTCGTCGAAGACCTCGTTGAGACTGCCCGTCGCATGGCTGCACGATCACCCGGTGCACGACTCGATCCCCCGCTCCTTATCGCGCTTGACGAGATCGGCAACCTCGCGCCACTCCCTTCGCTGCCGACACTCATGGCCGAAGGCGGAGGCACTGGCATAACGACCATGCCTGTGCTCCAATCGCTCGCCCAAGCACGCAACAAGTGGTCTGAGAATCAGGCGGCTGCGATCTGGGACGCAAGCATCGCGAAGATCATCCTCGGCGGCGCGTCGAACTCTCGCGATCTGCAGGACCTCTCCACCCTCATCGGCGAGCGCGATGAGTTCACTGAGTCGGTCACGCTCGGCGACTACGGCTCACGCTCCAATCAGCGGTCCATCCGCAGAGTCCCGATTCTGCCGCCCGATCGGATTCGGACGCTCCCCTTCGGCACCGGCGTGATTCTGCTCCGATCGGCGGCGCCAATCATCACCGATCTGCATCCGTGGCCGAAACGTGCCGACGGAGAGAAGCTCCGCCTCGATCGTTCGGCGACGGAGGCTCTGCTGGAGCACCCCAAGCGTTAGCAAGCACGGGTGACGATCGTGCACCTACCTGTCGCAGCGGCTGAACAAAGACGGCCGCCTGTCCAGATAGGACGGCGACCACCGCGATCTACACACAAGAATCCGTCTCGGGATTCGTCACCTCAGAACCGCAGCTCACAGTCT
>CAMFIY010000392.1 GCA_945952575.1 uncultured Leucobacter sp. | reverse complement strand
GGAGCTTTTGGGGGTGACTCCGCGCTTGGTGCGTCGAGTCAGCTTGGGTGCGACCATCAGGCCGGCCGCCGCGAGCAGGGCCGCGAAGCCCATCCAGGCGAACGGGACGGTGCTCGCCGAACCGGTGACCGCGAGACCCGGCGTGCTCACCGGCTTCGCCGTGGGAGGCGTGCTCGGCTGCGGCGTCTTGGTGCCCGGCTCCGGATCGGGATCCGGGTTCGTCGGCGGCGTGGTCTCCGAGCAGCTCACCGTGCTGATGAACTCGATCGGCTCGCCCCCGGCGATCGTCGCCGTGTAGGTGCCCGGGCCGCCGAGCGCCATGACCGCGCTGCCCGTGCCGTCCGCGGCACCGGTGATGGTGCCGGTCCAGGCGAAGCCGCTCGGACCGCTGACGGTCACCTCGTAGCTCTCGCCCTCCTTCAGGCCGGTGGCCTGGAAGGTCGCGGGAGCGGACGAGTCGTCGCCGTCGACGAGGCACTCGCCGATCTGGACCGTGATGACCGGGGTCTGATCGCAGTTGTCCGAGGGGCCGCTCTCGGCGGCCGCGGCGAAGGCCTGGCCTCCGTCGCCGTCGACGATCACGGTGTCGTTCTCGCCCTCGCCGAAGACGCCGCGGAGGAACAGCGCCCCGTCGATCGACTTCGTCTCGGCTCCGGTTCCGGTTCCGGTGTCGCACGGATCCACGATGATGTCGCAGGCGGTGACGGTGATCTCGGTCTCGGCCCATGCCGGCTCGTAGCCGGGGCCGGTGACCCGCACCGTGTAGACCCCGCCGGACGTGACCGTGAAGGAGAGGTCCTCAGCGGTGGCGCTCGCCTGCACCTGGGTCGACTGGGTCTCCGGTCCCGCGAGCGTGACCGTGTAGGTGTCGCCGACCACGAGGTCGGTCAGGTGCGCGGTGAATCCGAAGGTCGACCCCTCGCCCTCGACCAGGCACTCCTGCTCGGAGCTCAGCGAGATCGACGGCGGCACCGGCGTCTCCTCATCGGGCGGGCACACCGTGACCTCGACCGAGCTGGTCGCCGAGGCGACGCCGGAGCCGCTCACGGTCGCGAGGTACTCGCCGACCGCGTTCACGGAGAACGGGACCGAGGCGACCCCGGTGGAGTCGCCGACGACGGTCTTGGTGCTCTTCGTCACGCCGCCCTTGCTCAGAACTACGGTGTAGGTCTTGCCGTTCTCGAGATCCGACAGGTGCGCGGTGAGCCCGGCCGAGGCGCTCTGCATGTAGCAGCCGTCCGCGACCAGGTCCACACCCGGGGCCGGCGCATAGGGATCCTGCGTCTCCGAGGAGGCCGTGCGGGATGCCGCAGCCGACTGCTTCTTCGGCTTCGGAGCCGGGAGGCTCTCCACCGGCGCGCTCTGCTCTTCGGCCGCAGGTTCCGCAGCGGGCGCGGGATCCGCGGCCGGAGCCGGATCGGCGGCGGGCGCGGGGTCGGTGGCCGGAGCGGGGTCGGCGGCGGGATCCGCAGCGGGCGCCTCGACAGCCGGGGCGGTCGACTCGGCGGGTGCGGCCTGGTCGGTGGCAGCGGGCACCGAAGCGGCCTCGTCCGCGTAGGCCATGGCCGTCGGGCCGAGGCAGAGAGCCGCGGTGGCGAGCAGTGCGACCGCGATCCTGCCCTTCCGGATCCTGCGGGATGCAGGATCCCGCCGCAGGCTGGTTTCTGATCTCATGATCGGTTCCGTTCCTGTGAGCGCGCGTCGGCGTTCCCGCCTCAACGCATGGGTGAGTTGAGTGGATCGACCCTCGGCTCACTGGCTCGGATTGTTGTAGAGAACGGTCCCCTGTGTTCTCCGATGGGCCCGCAGAGTCCCCCTGCGCGCGGGCCAAAGTAATCGATTCACAGGTCAGACTAGGAATTGCGCGCAGGTGCTCACATCCGGGCGGAATACGTAACTCGTTTCAGGGCGGCGGCATAGACTGCACAGCATCCGGAACCGTTCGGGGTTCCGCGCCCGCAGACACCAGGGAGGTCGGTGATGAGCGACCCGGATCCGCATCCGCGCGAGACGCTCTGCGCGGCACCGCAGGCCGACGACGCGTGCGCGACCCAGATCATCGAGCCGCGGGATGTCCCGCTCGGCGGCCTCCGCGCGATGAACGTGCGGCGCACGCTGCCGCAGAGATCCCGCTCCCTGATCGGCGCGTGGTGCTTCCTCGACCACTACGGCCCGGATGACGTCGCGGCGACCGGCGGCATGAACGTCCCCGCCCATCCGCACACGGGGCTGCAGACCGTCAGCTGGCTCTTCTCCGGCGAGATCGAGCACCGCGACAGCGCAGGCTTCCACGCGCTCGTCCGCCCCGGCGAGCTGAACCTCATGACCGCGGGGCGCGGGATCAGCCATTCGGAGCGCTCGACCCCCGGCACGACGGTGCTGCACGGCGCCCAGCTCTGGGTCGCGCTGCCCTCGGCGACGCGAGACGGGGGGAAGGGTTTCGAGCACTATGCTCCCCCGATGCTGGAGGGCGCCGACGAGGCCGGGCGCCGCTGGCGCGCGCAGGTGTTCCTCGGCTCGCTGCTCGGCGACGCCTCCCCGGTCACCACGCACACCCCGCTGCTCGGCGCGGAGATCCGGCTGGATCCCGGAACCGCGCTCGAGTTCGCCGTCGATCCGGCCTTCGAGCACGGCGTGCTCGTCGATACCGGCGCGGTCTCGGTCACTGCGGTGCCCGCCGTTCCCGAGCTTCCCGATGCGGGCGAGGAAGGCGGCCGGACGGCCGGGCCGCCGACCGGGATCGCGAAGGATCGCCTCGCGTACCTGCCCGCCGGTGCCGGAACGGTCCGTCTCACGGCCGGCGCCGACGAGGGCGCTCGCCTCCTCGTGCTCGGCGGGGAACCGCTCGGCGAGCAGATCGTGATGTGG
>CAMFIY010000391.1 GCA_945952575.1 uncultured Leucobacter sp. | reverse complement strand
GTCCAGCAGACCATCGGCTCGGGCGCGGTCGGCGCGATGACGCCGATCAAGCCGGTTCGCGTCGGCGGCAGCGCGGGTACCGGGTTGTTCGACCGGACGGCGCAGCGGCTGAAGAAGGCCGTGGGCGGAGTCTCGCCGGTGCAGCAGAACAGCCGGGCCGGCGGCGGAGGGGCGGGCAGCGGCGAGGATCTGCCCATCGTGCCCGGCGGCAACATCGCCGTGAGCTACGCCTACGGCGCGGTGTCGGACGCCTCGGTCGGCACCGTCACCGCCGTCTGCGGCGACCAGGTCTGGGCCTACGGGCACCCCAACTCGGGCAACAGTCGGATGATCGCCAGCCTGCACGGGGCCTCGGCCGCGCGCATCGTGCCGAGCGCGGGCGACTCCTACAAGCTCGTCGCCAAGGTGGGCAAGGTCAAGGGCGTGATCACCGACGATCGCAGCGCCGGGATCCGCGGAACCCTGGGCGTCCAGGCCACGACGGTACCGATCACCAGCTGGAGCACCGTCGACGGCCAGGGCAGCAGCCGAGCCGACTCCTACGTCACGGCGAAGGTGGACATCGCCCCGGCGGTCGCGGCGCAGGTCGGCACCGATGCGATCCGCATGCTCGACAACTCGTGGGCGGGCTCGGCCTCGGTGCGCTGGTCGATCGACTACCAGCGCAAGAACGGCGCCACCGGAACCCTCTCGAACTCGAACAAGTACGCCGACGAGATCTCGTTGCCGGAGATGGTCGGCGCCGACGTGGCCGACGACGTCGCCGCGATTCAGGCCAACGGTTTCGAGACCGTGAGGATCACCGCGGTGCGCGTGCGCACGGACTTCTCCTCCGACTACCTGGCGAAGCGCCTCACCGGGGTCCAGATGAAGCGGGGCAACAGCTGGGCGACCCTGCGCTCCGGCAGCATCACGAACGTCTCCCGAGGCAAGAACTACCAGTTCCGCGCGGTGCTGCGACCGGCTCCCGATGCCGACGGCACGACGAGCTACATCCCCTTCACCGTACCGGTGTCCGATCGGACGAAGCGCACCGTCTCGGTCTCCCTCGACGGGACGAATCAGGCCTTCGGCGATTTCGACATCTCCGATCTGCTCTCTGCGCTCCTCGGAGGCGACTCCAGCGGCCTGGGATTCGAGCCTGAGAACTTCGACCAGCTCCTGTTCCTCCTCGACAGCAACATCCGCAACGACCAGTTCTCGGTCACGCGAAGCTCCACGAGCATGAGCGGCGCCAAGAAGGTCGGAGTGCGTTATCTCACCGCACCGAGCTTCCTGGTCGGCGGCACCGCCTCCTTCAAGCTACAGGTGCCTGCCGTCACGCGTCGCTAGAGAGGTTCCCACGCGGCACACAAGATGGATGGGTAGCGTCGAGGCGTGACCGAATCGACGATCCGAGCCCTCGGCGAAGAAGCCGTTCCCAGCCAGCAGCACGGGCATCCGCACGATGCCGAGAAGGCGGGCGCCGAGCGCCCGCCCGGGGCCGGAGAAGCGAGCACTGTGCGCCCGCTCACCGGCCCGATCGATCTCTCGCAGATCGATCTCTCTGCGATCGAGGGGCGCCGCGAGGTGCGCGAGGGCCTGGTCCGCTTCCTCATGCCTTACAAGTTCGCCATCGACGAGGTGATGACGAAGCTTCGCATCCTGCAGGAGGAGTTCACGCAGACCGGTGAGTACAACCCGATCGAGCACGTCTCGAGCCGGCTGAAGGATCCGGACAGCGTGATCGAGAAGATGCGGCGGCGCGGCGTGCCACTCGAGACCGAGCTCGTGCGCGAGACCATCACCGACATCGCCGGCGTGCGCGTCGTGTGCGCCTTCGTCTCCGACGTCTACCGGGTGTTCGAACTCCTCACCGCTCATTCCGACATCACGGTCTACCAGGTCAAGGACTACATCGCCAAGCCGAAGGAGACCGGCTACCGCAGCCTGCACCTGCTGCTCGAGGTCCCGGTCTTCCTCTCCAGCGGACCGGTGCAGACGATCGTCGAAGTGCAGATCCGCACCATCGCGATGGACTTCTGGGCGAGCCTTGAGCACAAGATCTACTACAAGTACGACCGTGAGGTGCCGCAGGAGCTGCTGCAGGGCCTGCACGATGCCGCGGATCAGGCCGGCCAGCTCGATTCGACCATGGAGTGGCTGCACATCGCGATCCGCGGCTCCGGCCGAGACACGCTGGTTCGCCGGAACACCGACTCGGTGGTGCGCAACGGCAACGGTCGGATGCCGAGCATCGGCACGGGGGCGGGGAGCGGCGACGCCTCAGCCGGAGAGTCGGCCGAGGGCGCCGCGTAGGCGCCCGTCTCAGGGCTCGCTGACCCGCGCCAGCAACTCGCTCAGGAGCGCCTCCGCCACCGGCGCCGAGAGACGCTCGACGAGCGCCATCAGCCCGGCCTGATCCTTCGGGAGCGCGCTGCGGCCGTCCGCTCCGCTCCGCACTCCCGCAAGCCGCAGGATCGCCCAGGCAGCGGCCGGTCCGGG
The DNA here is from genome assembly GCA_945952575.1 of uncultured Leucobacter sp. Classification (GTDB taxonomy): domain Bacteria; phylum Actinomycetota; class Actinomycetes; order Actinomycetales; family Microbacteriaceae; genus Leucobacter. The sequence continues at coordinate 390 of CAMFIY010000391.1, read as the reverse complement.
TACGCGTCCCTCCGGACCGTAGCCGAGCAGCTTCATCGCCGCGAGGATCGGGCCGGCGTTCGCCTGCGGCTTGCCGCGCACCGCATCGGCGGCGTTCGTCAGAGCGACGAGCAGCTCGCGCAGGGAGTGCTCGGTGACCGGGGTGATCGTCAGGTGCGCGCTGTGCGGGATTCGCAGGCCGTTTCCCTGGGTGAAGCCGGGCTGCGGTTGCAGGTGGAATCCGATACGGGCCATCGCGTCGGCCAGGCGATGCGGATCCACGCGCTGCGAGACGGGAGCCGACGTATCGGCCACGAGCGCCAGCGCCGGCCCGGTCGGCGAACCCTGCACCGAGAGCCCGCGGATCCCGCCGACCGTCTGCCGGATCCGGGTCGTCGACCGCACGCACGA
>CAMFIY010000390.1 GCA_945952575.1 uncultured Leucobacter sp. | reverse complement strand
GAGCACCCCGGTCGCTGCGGAGGCATCGGATCTCACCGCGGAACAGCTGCAGGCGCTGACGCCGAAGGGCAGCGACCTGTGGCTGACCCAGCAGCAGGGGACCGGTCGGCTTCCCGTCTCGCTCAACCACGATCAGTCGCTTCTCATCGATACGGGCGCGGGAGGATCGGTCTCCCTGAGCTGGGCGCAGGACGATCGTACGCCGTGGGCCGGGCCGCTGCTCGTCGCCGGCGGCGTCTTCGCCCTCGTCGGGCTGCTGCTCTATCTCCTCGCCATCGACCACGATCGTCGCGGCCTCGGTCCGCGTCGCGGCCGCTCGGGTCCGCTGCTCGGGATACGGAACCTCCTCGGCGGATCCCGATCCTCCCGCTCGGAGTCCGGGCCGAAGCGCGGTCGCACCTCACGTCGGTCGGTCGCGCTGCCGGCGCTCGGGATCACCGCGGCCCTCGCGCTCACCGGGTGCTCGTCGAGCTATTGGCCGGACCTCAGCGCCGATCCGGCGGCGGACGCCGCACGCTCCACCCCGCCGGCCGAATCGAACGTCGCCCCGGTGCCCATCACGCAGGCCCAGATCGATCGGATCGTGGCCGACATCGCCGATGTCGCCGGGCAGGGCGACGACGGGCTCGACGCCAAGCTGCTGGAGCCCCGGTTCGCGGGGGATGCGTTCGCTCAGCGCAAGGCGCACTACAAGATCCGCAGCAAGGTCAAGGACTACGAGGTGATCCTGCCGCGGATCACCGAGACGCTGCTCGACTACGAGCTCGTGCAGAGCACCGAAGGCTGGCCGCGGGTGGTGTTCGTCACCGTGGCCTCGGAGACGCCGAGCGACGCGAAGACGAATGCTTCGGCCTCCGAGGACTCCCAGGCGGGCAAGAAGAGCGTGAACACCAAGTCCGCCGAGGACCCGGGGAGCAGGTCGGCGTCCTCGCCGTCGCTCGCGATGCTGCTCGTCCAGGAGAATCCGTTCGACAACTATCAGGTCACCCGGCTGTTCGCCCTTCGCGGCGGCATCTCGATGCCGAGCGCGGCTCCGGTGAGCGAGGGGACCGCACTGCTCGCGGACGACATGCAGGGACTGGTCCTGCAACCGCAGCAGGTCGGGCCGAGCTATGCGAAGGTGCTGGCCGGGGGAACGAAGACGGCCGCCGCGGCGTCGTTCGACCTGAAGGACGACACGATCATCGAGAAGAGCGGTGCGGCCTGGGTCGCCGCGGCGAAGAAGGCCGCGAAGAAGGACAAGGTGGACGTGAAGTACTCCGTCACCGCGGCGCAGACGAAGACGCCCATCATCAACCTCTCGACCGGAACCGGTGGCGCACTGGTCTCGACGACCCTGCTGGAGTCGCGGATCGAGAAGCAGTCCGGCAAGTTCCAGCCGAAGGCCGTCGGTGCGGTATCGGCGATCTCCGGCCTCAAGGGCGTGCAGAAGCGCATCGTCAGCAAGGTCCAGCACCAGCTGCTCTTCTACGTCCCGAGCGAGAAGAGCGGGGAGAAGATCCAACTCCTCGGATACACGACCGAACTGGTGGGGGCGAGCAAATAACCATGTCGCAGCAGATTCCCGAACGGATCCCCGGCGGAGCCGTCGACCTCAGCCATCTCGCCGCCGCGGCGCAGGCGCGAAGCGCAGCCGGTGCCGGGCCCGCGGGCGCTCCCGCACCGGGCCGGTCGCCCGGGCAGGTCGTCGACGTCCCCTCGCTCGTGATCGATCTGAGCGATCAGACCTTCGAGCAGGCGGTGCAGCTCTCGACGATCGTCCCGGTCGTCGTGGAGCTCCGCTCCGACGGCCACGAGCCTTCGGAGGCGCTCGGTCCGATCCTCGAGAGGCTGACGAGAGAGCTCGGCGGGCGGGTGCTCCTCGCTCGGGTCGATGCGCAGGCGAACCCCGGCCTCGTGAATGCGTTCCAGGCCCAGGCCATCCCGACGGTGGTCGCGCTGGTGGGCGAGCGGCCGGTGCCGCTCTTCCGGGGACCGATGCCGGAGGACCAGCTGAGGGATCTCTTCGATCAGCTGCTGCAGCTCGCGGCCCAGCAGGGCGTCGTCGGTCGCCTGAACGCCCCCGACGCGGAGGCCGAGGGCGGCGGAGAGCCGGCCGAGCCTCCGGTGAACCCCGCGCACGAGGAGGCACTCGCCGCCATCGACCGCGGCGACTACGCCGGGGCGGTCGCCGCCTACGAGCAGGTGCTGCTCAAAGCCCCCGCGGATCACGAGGCGCGCGCGGCGCTCGTGCAGGTGCGGCTCCTGCACCGGCTGGAGGGGCTCGGCGCCGATGAGATCCGACGGGCCGCCGCCGAGGATCCCGGCGACATCGCGGCTCAGCTCCGCGTCGCCGACCTCGACGTCTCGGGCGGCCATGTCGAGGATTCCTTCCTGCGGCTGCTCGAACTCTTCGCGGCGCGGGACGACGCGGATGAGCGCACCGCGATCCGCGAACGACTGCTCGAGCTCTTCGAGGTGGTCGGCGCGGCCGACCCTCGCGTGGCAGCGGCGCGCGCCCGGCTCGCCAACATGCTCTACTGAGGAGCATCGCATCGTGCGCGCGTACCTGGACCACGCGGCGACCTCGCCGATGCCGGGCGCGGTGCTGGCGGCCTACACCGAAGCGCTGCGGGAGACGGGGAACCCGGCCTCCACCCACGGCCACGGCCAGGCGGCGGGCGAGCGGCTCGAGGCGTCCCGCGAGCGGATCGCCGCGGCGCTCGGCTGCGACCCGGCCGAGGTGATCCTCACAGCGGGCGGAACCGAGGCGATCAACCTCGCGCTCAAGGGCATCTACTGGGCTCGGCGGCGTGCCGGCGCAGGTGCGGTGATCCTCGTCGCCGAGGGGGAGCACCCTGCCACGGTGGAGGCCGCCGAGTGGCTGCGCGATCCGG
>CAMFIY010000389.1 GCA_945952575.1 uncultured Leucobacter sp. | reverse complement strand
CCTGTGGACGGATTCAGGCCGTCACGTAGTCCGCGTACGACGCGCGGATCTTGTTGACCTTCGGCAGCGCCACCGCCAGGCAGTAGCCCTGTGTCGGGTTCTTCGCGAAGAAGTCCTGGTGGTAATCCTCGGCCGGGTAGACGGCGCCGAGCGGTTCGATGGTCGTGACGACCCCGCCGCCCCAGAGCTCGTCGGCTCGCGCCCGTGCGGTCTCGAAGAGCTCGGTCTGCGCCTCGTCCGTCGGGAACATCGCCGAGCGGTACTGCGTCCCCACGTCGTTGCCCTGACGGTTCAGCTGCCGCGGGTCGTGCATCGTGAAGAAGGCGTCGAGGATCACGTCGGCCGGGATCACCGCATCGTCGAAGGTGACGGCCACCGCTTCGGCGTGGCCGGTGGTGCCGGTGCACACCTGCTCGTAGCTCGGATTCTGCAGGGTGCCCCCGGTGTAGTTGGAGAGCACCTCGGAGACTCCGCGGAGCGGGCGGTAGGCCGCATCGAGACACCAGAAGCAGCCTCCGGCGAGCACGAATGTCTGAGTTGCCATGATGTTCCTTCCGGGTGTGACGCAGGGTCTGGTGTGTTCGATCGGTCGGTGTGTTCGCAGGCTCGGGATCAGGTCTCGCGCCACCAGGTGTCGTCGGGGGTCACCGGCTGCCTGCGCTTGTGCTCGGTGCCGGCGTAGCGCCGCTCGAGGTTCTCCGCCGCGGCTGCCGACACTTCTTCGCCGCACAGGTACGCGTCGATCGCCGGGTAGCCCACTCCGAGGCTGGACTCGTCCGTCTGGCCGGGCTGTCCGTCGAGGAGGTCGGCGGTCGGCGCCTTCTTCCAGAGTCGTTCGGGGGCGCCGAGCTCGCGCAGCATGGCCGCCCCCTGGCCCTTGGTCAGCCCGGCGAGCGGGACGACATCCGCAGCGCCGTCGCCGAACTTGGTGAAGAATCCGGTGACCGCCTCCGCCGCGTGGTCGGTGCCGATCACGAGCAGGCCGCGATCCCCCGCGATCGTGTACTGGGCGACCATGCGGGCGCGAGCCTTCACGTTGCCCTTGGTGAAGTCGGTGACGGGCTCACCGGTCGCGGAGGCGACCTCTGTCACGAGCGCATCGACAGCGCCCGCGATGTTCACCGCGATCGAACGGTCCGGGCCGATGAAGGAGAGCGCGAGCTGTGCGTCGGCCTCGTCCTGCTGCACGGCGTACGGAAGGCGCACGGCGATGAACTCCGCGTCGTCCCCCGCCGCGCGCAACCGTTCGACGGCGAGCTGGGCCAGCCGGCCGGCCAACGACGAATCCTGCCCACCGGAGACTCCCAGCACGAATCCGCGCACACCGGGTACGGCACGCGCATACTCCACCAGGAAGTCGACCCGGCGCTCGATCTCGGCGACCGGATCCGCCTCGGGATTGACCCCCAACGCGCGGGCGATCCTGTGCTGCGTTTCACTCATCGACTGCGTTTCACTCGCTGACCGTGTCTCGCTCATGCACCCACCATACTCTTCGCATGTGTCGCGGGCGTTACGCCGACCGCGTACGGGCTCAGCGATCTGCGAGGCAGTTCGAGCCCAGCAGTCCCTTGAGATCCCCGTAGAGATCCGGGGTGATGCGCACCTTCTGCGGCAGCTCGAAGACGCGCACCCCTGCCGAGGTGGTCAGGTTGAGTCGCACCTCGCTCTCGCCGCGATGACGCGAGAGCATCTCCTTGAGCCGCTCGACGACGCTCTCCGTCGCTCGGACGTCCGAGAGCGCGATCGTGAGGGAGGACGCCTCGTCCTGCACCACCGCATCGATCGGCTTGACGCCGTAGGCGTGCATCGAGATGCCGTCGTCCCGGGCGTTCAGCTTGCCGCGGAGGGACACGATCGTATCGGCCTTCAGCAGCGAACCGAACTCCTGGTAGGACTTCCCCATGAAGAGCGCCTGGATCTCACCGGTGAAGTCCTCGATCGTGACCATGCCGTAGAGATTGCCCGACTTCGCCGTCCGATGCTGAACGCTCGTCAGCAGACCCGCGACCACGACCGTCTCACCGTCCGTGCCCGCTTCCGGGTTCGTCGCGTGCTCGATCGTGACCGAGGCTTCCTTCGCCAGCGCGGTCTCGAGGCCGCGCAGCGGATGATCCGAAACGTAGAGTCCGAGCATCTCGCGCTCGAAGGCGAGCTTGTCCTTCTTCGTCCACTCGGGTCGCTCCGGCACCAGCGAGACCGTCTCGGCTCCCTCATCCTCCGCGGCGTCGGCGAAGAGGCTGTCGAAGTCGAAACCGACGTTGCCGCGCTCGGCGTCGCGTTTGTCGCGCACCGCGCTTTCGACCGCTCCCTCGTGGATCTCGAGCAGCGCGCGCCGGGTATCGCCGAGTGTGTCGAACGCACCGGCTTTGATGAGCGACTCGATCGTGCGCTTGTTCAACACCGTCGCGGGCACGCGCTTCAGGAAGTCGTGGAACGTCGTGAAGTCGCCGCTCTTCTCGCGGGTCTCGCGTATGCCCTCGACCACGTGGCTGCCGACGTTGCGCACGGCGCCCAGGCCGAAGCGGATGTCCTCACCGACTGCGGCGAAGTTCGCGAAGGACGCCGCGACGTCGGGCGGCAGCACCTTGATCCCCATCCGGCGGCACTCGTTCAGGTACAGCGCGAGCTTGTCCTTCGAATCACCGACGCTGGTGAGCAGTGCGGCCATGTACTCGGCCGGGTAGTGGGCTTTGAGATAGGCGGTCCAATAGCTCACGACGCCGTAGGCGGCCGAGTGAGCCTTGTTGAACGCGTAGTCCGAGAAGGGCAGCAGGATGTCCCAGAGCGCTTTCACCGCCGCGTCCGAGAAGCCCCGCTCGTGCATGCCGCCCGAGAAGCCCTCGTACTGCTTGTCGAGCTCCTCCTTCTTCTTCTTGCC
>CAMFIY010000388.1 GCA_945952575.1 uncultured Leucobacter sp. | reverse complement strand
CACGCAGGCCGCGGTAGTCGTCGGCGTGCGGCAGCAGGGCCCGTAGGGCGCGGAAGGAGGAGGTCTGCATATCGGCTCGGGGGAGTCGCGCGCGGGCGGGCTCCCGTCCCTACTTCACGACCGGGAAGGTGCCCGTCGGGGTCTCGCCCTCGTCGTACACGCTCGCCGGGCTGCCGATGATGAGCGGGTCGGGCGTGCCGACGATCCGATGATCCTTGTTCGGGTAGTCGAACAGCGAGAGCACCCAGCGCATCGCCTCCAGGCGCGCCCGCTTCTTGTCATTGGACTTCACGACGGTCCACGGGGCATGCGGCGTGTCGGTGTAGAAGAACATCGCCTCCTTGGCCTGGCTGTAGTCGTCCCACTTGTCCAGGCTCGCGAGGTCGGTCGGAGAGAGCTTCCACTGCTTCACCTCGTCACCGCCGCGCGCCACGAAGCGGGCGTGCTGCTCGGCGCGGCCCACCGAGAACCAGAACTTGATGAGGTGCGTGCCCGAGTTCACGAGCATGCGCTCGAACTCGGGGGCCGAGCGGGTGAACTCGAGATACTGCTGCGGGGTGCAATAGCCCATGACGCGCTCCACGCCGGCGCGGTTGTACCAGGACCGGTCGAACATCACGATCTCGCCGGCGCTCGGCAGGTGCGCCGTGTAGCGCTGGAAGTACCACTGGCTCCGCTCGCGATCCGTCGGGATCTCGAGCGCGACCACGCGGGCGCCGCGAGGGTTCATGTGCTCGGTGAAGCGCTTGATCGCGCCGCCCTTTCCCGCCGCATCGCGGCCCTCGAAGAGGATCACGATCTTCTCGCCGCGCTCCTTGACCCAGGCCTGCAGCTTGAGGAGCTCGATCTGCAGCTTGCGCTTCTGCCGCTCGTAGGTCTTCCGGCTCACCTTGTGCTCGTAGGGGTAGCCCTGTCGCCACGGGGCATCCGGCCCGTCGTCGCGGGGCGCCGGACGGCCCGCGCGCATCAGCTCCGCGATCTCGTCGATCTCGGGGGTGACATCGATCTGGCCCGGCTCGGCGACCGCGAAGGTGTCGCCCCGCACGGTCGCGACGGTCGACTCGGTCTCGGAGGCTGCGGCGTCCGCTTCTTCGCCGGGATCCGGTGCGGCGGGCTTCTTGGTGCTTCCCATGCGTTCAGGATACGGGTGATGCGCGGGTCGCGGCAGGCCCGGACGTGCGCGGATTCCGCTCGGATCGGCGTCTCCGCGCGGCGAGGCGGCTGGATCCCGATCCGGATGAACGTTGGGGAAACGCCTGAGGTCCTTCCGCCAGCCTTGAACCTCAATGCTAACCTGAAGGTTCAGGAGTGTGATACAGCCATGCCTCAGCAGCCACAGACAGCACGCAGACGCTGGATAGCCGGTTTCGGCATCGCCCTGCTCATCAGCGGCGCGGTGTTCGGCGGCCAGATCGATGCGGCGCCCGCCCACGCCTCCAACCTGCCCACCTGGCAGGACGTGCAGGAGGCCAAGAAGAACAAGCGCGCCGCCGCGGCCAAGGTGCGCGAGATCAAGCAGCTGCTCGTCGAGAGCGAAGCCGAGCTGGTGAAGCTGCGAGACGCCTCCGCCGCCGCCAACGCGAAGGCGAAGCAGGCTCAGGAGGCGCTGCAGCTCGCCGCCGCCAAGTCGGCTCTGCTCGACCGGCAGGCCAAGCAGAGCCAGAAGGAGGCGGACGCGGCGACCGGGCGCGCCGCCGCCCTCGTCTCGCAGATGTATCGCTCGGGCGGTGTGGATCGCAGCCTCGAGCTCTTCCTGCAGACCGACGGCGACACCGCCGACGCGCTGCTCGAGCGCCTCGCCGCAATGTCGAAGGCGACCGAGCGCAACACGGACGTCTCGGAGAAGGCCGAACAGGCGAAGAACACCGCCGAGTCGCTCGGCAAGCAGGCCGACGTGGCGCGCGCCGAGCGCAAGAAGCTGAGCGCAGAGGCGAAGCGCGAAGAAGAGGCCGCCATGCAGGCCGTCAACACGCAGACCGTCAAGCTGGCCGCGCAGCAGAACCAGCAGGAGACGCTCCGCGCCCAGCTCGCAGCGCTCGAGGACACGCAGACCAAGACCGTCAAGGGCTACCAGGAGCGCCTGCGCCGCGAGGCGGAGGCCCGCCGCAAGGCCGAAGAGGAGGCTCGGAAGAACAACGGCGGCGGAGGCGGCAACGGCGGCGGAGGCGGCTCCGGGGGCGGCGGAGCCGGCTCGGGCGGCTGGCTCGTGCCGATCCCCTACAGCTACATCAGCACCTACTTCAACACGACCTCGGCGTTCGGGACCTTCCACACCGGCATCGACCTGGTGAACGGCTGCGGCACCCCCATCGCGGCCGCCAAGTCGGGCACGGTCGCGGGCGTCGGCTGGCTCGACTCGATGGGCGGCAACATGGTCTACCTGAACCACGGCGGCGGCTACCAGACCCGCTACGCGCACATGAGCGGCTTCGCCGTGAGCTACGGCCAGCACGTCAACAAGGGCCAGATCATCGGCTACGTCGGCACCACCGGCGCGAGCACCGGCTGCCATCTGCACTACGAGGTGCTGCTGAACGGGGTCTTCCAGAACCCGATCAACTACATCTGAGCGAGATCGTCCCGCTCACGACGAACGCCCCGGATCCTTGGCGGTCCGGGGCGTTCGCGTTGTTCGAGCGGAGAGGCCGGGGGCTCAGTGCTGGTCGGCGAGGCGCTGCTGCGCCTCGATGATCAGCTGCTCCGCGTCGGCGGCCGAGCCCCACGCGTCGACCTTGACCCACTTGCCGGGCTCCAGATCCTTGTAGTGCTCGAAGAAGTGCTCGATCTCCTTGCGGGTGTACTCCGGGATGTCGGCGACATCCTGGATGTGCGCCCAGCGCGGATCCTGTCTCTTATACACATCTCCGAGCCCACGAGACGCTCATGAATC
>CAMFIY010000387.1 GCA_945952575.1 uncultured Leucobacter sp. | reverse complement strand
GTCCAGATCGCGGCCAGGATGATCCCGGTCAGGATGCAGAGCGCATAGAAGTAGATGCGCAACGGGCCGATCTGCAGGAATTGCGTGTCGGGGCTGGGAATGCTCAGCGGAAGGATCATGCTCTGCTTTCTCGCGAATATCGTGCGTCGTGTAGCCGATTACGGTGCTGCGGACGTGGCCGACACATATGTTTTCATCCTAGCGCGCGAAGCCCCGGCCGACCCGCGGTCGCCGATGCGCCCGGGAACACTGTCCGATTCCTGCGCCTGTGTGGCAGGAACGGTCCAGGAGACGGGCGTCCCGGCGCGGGATCACCTCGTGCCCGCGGCGATCTCCTCGACTACGGCCGCAAGGCCGTCGACCCCGCCGTCGCGGAGCGCGCGCACGAATGCCGTGCCGACGATCGCGCCGTCGGCGTACTCCAGCGTCGTCGCGACCTGCTCGGCGTTGGAGATGCCGATGCCGACGCAGGCCAGGTCCGCACCGTGCGCGCGGAGACGCTCGGTCAGGCCGCGCGCGGCGGCGTCGAGGGAGGCCCGCTCCCCCGTGATGCCCATCGTGGAGACCGTGTAGACGAAGCCGGTGGTGCTCTGCGCGACCAGCTCGAGCCGCTCGTCCGAAGAGGTCGGCGCCGCGAGGAACACGCGATCGAGTCCGAAGCGTTCGCTCACCTCGATCCACTCGGCGGCGGAGTCCGGGGTGATGTCGGGCGTGATCAGCCCGGCGCCGCCGGCTTCCGCGAGATCCCGGGCGAAGCGCTCGACGCCGTACTGGAGCACCGGGTTCCAGTAGGTCATCACGAGCACGGGGGCGTCGACGGCTGCGGCCACCCGGCGCACCGCCTCGATGGCGTGCGCGATACGGAACCCTCCCGCGAGCGCGACCTGCGTGGCCTCCTGGATCACGACGCCGTCCATGACCGGATCGGAGTACGGCAGCCCCAGCTCCAGCACATCGGCACCGCTGCGCGCCATGGCGATCGCGGCCTCGACGCTGGTATCCAGATCGGGGAAGCCGACCGGAAGATACCCGATCAGCGCGCCCCTGCGCTCGGTCTTCGCCGCTCGGATCGCCGCGGCGACCCGAGAATCCTGCGCGCTCATGCGTCGAGCTCCGATCCGCCCTCGGCGCCGTCGAGCAGCCCGAAATAGCGACCGGCCGTCGCCATGTCCTTGTCCCCCCGACCGGAGAGGCTCACGGCGATGATCGCCCCGGGGCCGAGGTCGCGGCCGATCCGGATCGCGCCGGCCAGCGCGTGCGCGGACTCGATGGCCGGGATGATGCCCTCGGTGCGGCTGAGCAGCCGGAGCGCCTGCATCGCCTCGTCGTCGGTCGCCGGAATGTAGTCAGCGCGGCCGATATCGGCGAGCCAGGCGTGCGCCGGGCCCACGCCCGGGTAGTCGAGCCCCGCCGAGATCGAGTGCGACTCGATCGTCTGGCCGTCGTCGTCCTGCAGCACGTAGGTCTTCGCTCCGTGCAGGATGCCCGGCCGGCCGCGTTCGATGGACGCCGCGTGCTCCTCGGTGTCGACCCCTGCACCCGCCGCCTCGACTCCGAAGAGTCTCACCTCGGCGTCATCGAGGAACGCGTCGAACATGCCGATCGCGTTGGATCCGCCGCCGACCGCGGCGACCACCGCGTCCGGGAGCCGTCCTGCCCGCTCGAGCAGCTGGGCGCGCGCCTCCTCGGAGATGATCTTCTGGAAGTCGCGGACCATGGCCGGGAACGGGTGCGGGCCGGCCGCCGTGCCGAAGATGTAGTTGGTGCGCTCGACGCTCGCCACCCAATCGCGGTACGCCTCGTTGATGGCATCCTTGAGCGTGCGGGACCCCGTCTTGACCGGGATCACCTCGGCGCCCAGGAGGCGCATCCGGGCCACGTTCAACGCCTGTCGCTCGGTGTCGACCTCGCCCATGTAGACGGTGCACTCGAGCCCGAAGAGCGCCGCAGCGGTGGCCGTCGCGACGCCGTGCTGCCCCGCTCCCGTCTCGGCGATCACGCGCCGCTTGCCGAGTCGCTTGGTCAGCAGCGCCTGCCCGAGCACGTTGTTGATCTTGTGCGAGCCGGTGTGGTTCAGATCCTCACGCTTCAGGAAGATGCGGGCACCGCCCGCGTGCTCGGCGAATCTGGGCACCTCGGTGATCGGCGAAGGCCGACCGGCGTAGTCGCGCAGCAACCCGTCGAGCTCCGCGTGGAACTCGGGATCCGCCTGAGCCGCCTCGTAGGCCTCGGTGAGCTCGTCGATCGCGGCGATCAGCGACTCCGGCATGAATCGGCCGCCGTACTCGCCGAAGAACGGACCGGCCTGCGAGCGCAGCGGGCCGAGGCCCTGCACGTGCCGGCCTTGGATTTCCTGTGTCATGATCCTCTGTCGGGTCAGACGCTGAGGTAGCTCTGCAGCGTCGCGATGGGGTCGTTGGTGACGAGCGCCTCGCCCACCAGCACCGCATCGGCGCCGGCCTCGCGGTAACGGACGACATCGCTCACGTCGAGCACGGCGGATTCCGCGACGCGGATGACCCCGGCGGGAATCCGATCCGCGACGCGGCCGAAGAGCTCGCGATCGAGCTCGAAGGTGCTCAGGTCGCGCGCGTTCACTCCGATGAGCTGCGCGCCGAGGTCGACCGCTCGGGCCACCTCGGCGTCGCTGTGGGTCTCCACGAGCGCGGTCATGCCGAGCTCCTGCGTGAAGGCGTGCAGCCGCTGCAGCGTCTCCTGCGGCAGCGCGGCCACGATCAGCAGGACCAGATCCGCCCCGGCGGCCCGCGCCTCGAGGACCTGGTACTCCTCGCCGATGAACTCCTTGCGGCTCCGGGCGATGCTCACCGCCCTGCGCACGGCCTCGAGCTCGTCGAGGGAGAACTGCGTGGGGCGCGGCTCGGTGAGCACGCTG
>CAMFIY010000386.1 GCA_945952575.1 uncultured Leucobacter sp. | reverse complement strand
CCGCCGCGCCGCTGAGCGAGGGGCGGCGGACGCCCGGTGAGGGCGCCGGGCGCGGAGGCACGGGGTCCCGCGCGCTGAGCGCGCCGCGCTCGGACCGCTTCGCGAGGAGTGCATCGCGATCCTCCGGCGGGCGCAGCACGGAGTCCTCGGTGGCTTTCGGCGCCGCATCGGGCCGGGGCGGCGGGGCCGGGGCGGTGGGCGAACCGGCCAGCGGCAACATGCAGTCGGCGCTCGAGAAGTGGCGGGAGCGGAAGCGCCTGGCGAAGGAGGCCCAGGCCGCAGGCGGCGGGTTCCCCAACATGGTCGGGGCGACCGTGCGCGACAACGGCGACCTGGAGCTGGCGCCGGGCGATCGGATCCGGCACGACGACTATGGAGACGGGCGGGTCACCGGGATCACCGGCGAGGGATCGAAGCGCGTGGCGCATGCGGTGTTCGACAGCGTCGGCGAGCGGAAGCTCCTGATCAAGCTCTCACCGATCGAGAAGATATAGGCGTCTGTGGGAAGCAGCCTGCTCGAAACCGGTTCATGCCACCAGTACAGATAGACTGTTGGAGATTCGAAGGTGGGGCAATTCATGAGGCATCCTAGGATTTCCCATTGGGGAAGTCAGGTGCCGGATGCGCCCTCGGATCGGTGGCCGACCCGGCTGATGCACCGACAGAGCCCGCACTCGCTCTTCGTGATCCTCGCGAATCTCTTCTTCTCCTTCACCCTGCTGCTCGACATCGCCCTGCAGCGGCCGGGGATCGATCCCTGGGTTCTCTGGGTGCTCCTGCTCTTCACGCTCAGCATCGCCGTCATCGCGCTGCTCGCCGGCCGCTCGCTGCCGGTCGGAGTCGGGCTGTGCGGAGTCGGGGTCTTCACCGTCGCGAGCATCTACTTCCTCAGCCCGCTCGGCGACGTGCAGTCTGCGGTCTCGAGCGGTCAGGAGCTGCCGATCCTGGCACTCTATCTCGGCTGGTTCGTGAGGCGACCGTTCGGCCGGGTGGCCCTGATCGTGCTCAGCGCGATCTTCTTCGCGGTGATCTTCACGAATCCGATCTTCCAAGTCACCGGAGTGCTCGGCGTCCCGAGTGCCGTGCAGATGCTGCTGATGGCGTTCTTCTGCTTCGAGATCGGCTCGATGCTGTGGCGTCGTTCCCTCCGCCGGATCACCACCGACCAACTGACGGGCGTACTCAATCGCGCCGGGTTCTTCGACCGGCTCGACCGGGACCTGGCGCGCGCCGATCGCAGTCGCGTACCCACCTGCCTCGCCGTCATCGATTTCGACCGGTTCAAGGAGCTGAACGACACCTTCGGCCATCAGGCCGGCGACGAAGCTCTCCAGCGCACGATCGATGAGTGGCACGACAAACTCCGCTCGGGCGACGTGATCGGGCGGACGGGGGGCGATGAGTTCGCCATCCTGCTCGATCGCATCGATGCGCACGGGGCGATCCAGATCATGCAGCGGCTTCGTCAGGGCGCAGCCCATCCCTGGACCTGGGGGATCGCGCAGCTCCGGCCGGGCGATACGAACGAATCGCTCTTCAGCCGTGCGGATCAGCAACTCTATCGCGCCAAGGCGCAGCGAGAGGAGGCGTGATGCTGAGCGAACGGCGTGATCCACCCGGCGAGCGGCTCTCCCGCCTCTTCGGCGAGCTGGGGCGCCTCGCCCCGAAGCAGAGCCAGTTCTCGAGCGTATCCGCAGCCCTTGCCGCTGCGCTCCTCGTCAGCATGACGATCGACTACTTCGTCGGGCACAAGGCCTTCGACCGAACCGGAGTCGCGCTGTGGATCCTGTTCTTCCTGGTGCTCGCCGCGACGCCGCTGGCGATGGGTCGTCGCTTCCCGCGTTGGATGGGGCTGCTGCAGCTCGCGCTGCTCACCTTCTGGGCGGCGTACTCGCTCTTCTTCGCCCGGCACAGCCATATGGAGATCGATGCCCTGCTGGTCTCTCCGGTGCTCGGCGTATATCTCGGCTGGTTCTATCGCATCTGGACGGCACGGCTCGCTCTCGTACTCCATCTGCTCGCGATCTCGGCGGCTTCACTGCTCCGGCCCAACGGAGACAGCTTCCCCTTCTCCTCGGGGATCGCTCTTGCCTACGCCATTCTGATATCCGCGCTCTGCCTCGAGACTGCGGCGGCCGTGCGCGCGGGCGCGGAGCGCGAGTCCTGGCGGGATCCGCTCACCCACGTGCTGAATCGCCGGGGCCTCGTGGCGCTCGGCGGGCAGGCGATCGCCCGTGCGCAGAGCACCGGCGAGCCGCTCTCGCTCGCCGTCGTCGACTTCGACGATTTCAAGACGGTGAACGACACCAGCGGACACGCGGAGGGCGACCGCGCATTGCGCGTGGTGTCGGCGGGATGGGTGAACGGACTGCAGCCCCACGATCTCGTCGCCCGGACCGGCGGGGATGAGTTCGTCCTCGTCTTCCACGAGGACGAAACGGCTGCGCGCGACCGCCTGAAGCGTCTGGCCGCCGCATCGGAGTTCTCCTGGTCCTGGGGACTCGTCAGGGTATCGGCGAGCGACACGTTCGACGAGGCGGTCAAGCGAGCCGATATCGAGCTCTATGCCCAGAAGCGGCGGCGACGCGAAGGGTGACCTGCGGCAGGGCGGTGCGGCCGGTGCCGGAAAAGAGCGGAGCCCGGCGGTGGTAGGCTGAATCCTTGGTTGATGTATTTCGACATCGAGACAATTCCGCCTCCGGCAACCATTTCTCAACATCGAAGGAATGCACGTGGATCTGTACGAGTACCAGGCACGAGATCTGTTCGAACGCTACGGAGTGCCGGTGCTCGCCGGCATCGTCGCGGACACACCCGAGGAAGCGCGGGCGGCGGCTGAGAAGCTGGCCGCCGCTACGGGCAACAGCGTCGTGGTCGTGAAGGCCCAGGTCAAGAC
>CAMFIY010000385.1 GCA_945952575.1 uncultured Leucobacter sp. | reverse complement strand
GATTCATCCCCTCGAGCCCGACCTTGATGAAGAGAAAGCTCGCACCCCAGGCGATGGCCAGCGCGATGAATGCCGCTGCGGTGCCGCGAGAGTTGCCGATCCGGTTCATGCTCTCTAGTCTCTAGAGCAGGGGATCCATGAGTCAAATACATTTGACTCATCTCTTCATGAGGAGGACGCATGGGTGTGACGCTTTCCCAGCTCCGGGCGCTGGTCATGGTGGCGGAGCGGGGATCCTTCACCGACGCCGCCGTTGAGCTCGGGATCAGCCAATCGGCCGTGTCTCGCGCGGTGCTCGGCCTGGAGGAGCAGGTCGGCGGCCGCGTCCTGGAGCGCGACGGTGCCGTGCTGCCGACGGAGCTCGGACGACTGGTACTGGATCATGCACGTGCGGCACTCGCCTCGGTCGCGGCGCTCGAGGGGGTCGTCCGGCGCGATGAGACGTTCACCGGCACGGTCAGGCTGGGAGCCGTGCCGACCGTGTGCCAGGGGCTGCTGCCCGGACTGCTCGCGCTCTGGGCCACCGACCTGCCGGGAATCGAGATCCCGATCTACGAAGGCGACGACGACGAGATGCCCGAGTGGCTCGAAGGCGGGGTCGTGGACGCGGCCATCCTCGTCGACCCCGCCGCGCCGCCGCGCGGCAGCAAACTGGTCGCCGTCGACGAGTTCGCCGCCGTGGTGCGCGCGGACCATCCGCTCGCGAGGCGGGATCGGATCCCGCTCGAGGAGCTCGATGCAGAAGGCCTGATCGTGTCGACCGGCGGCTGCGAGATCCCGGTCAAGGCGATGTACGACGCGCAGGGCCTGCCCTACGCCTACTCGCACCGGGTGCGTGAGATGAGCACGCTCTTCCGGATGGTTCAGCAGCGGGCGGGCGTCGCGATCGTGCCCTCGCTCGGCCGCGGGCTGCTGCCGGACGACCTCGTGATGCGGTCTTTGGTGCAGCGCAGACCTCGACGGCTCGTGCTCTCCGGACCGGGCTCGCGGCCCTGGCACCCGCTCGTGAGCGCGCTGGTCGAGACGACGGCTCCGGCATCGCCCGAATCCCCCGAGCCGACCTGGCTCGGACGCGCTACAGTTGCTGCATGAATGAGCAGGCAGCACCCCGATTCGATCCCATCGAGACGAGCATCGAGCAGACCCTGGCCGCGCTCGACGAGGGCCGGATCACGGCCGTCGAACTGGCCGAGTGGTGCCTGAGGCGGATCGATCGATTCGACCGCAACGGCGACGAGCTGCCGAAGGGCCTGCCGCTGAACGCGGTGCCGATCCTGAACCCGGAGGTGCTCGCCGAGGCCGCCGAGAGCGACCGTCGCCGCGCTGCGGGTGAGGCGCGCCCGCTCGAGGGCGTGCCGTTCACCGTCAAGGACTCGTACATGGTGCAGGGTTTGACCGTCGCCTCGGGATCCCCGGCGTTCGCGGACCTCGTCGCCCAGTGGGACGCCTTCTCCGTCGCGAAGCTGCGCGAGGCGGGCGCCGTCCTGATCGGCAAGACGAATATGCCCCCCATGGCCGACGGCGGCATGCAGCGCGGCGTGTACGGCCGTGCCGAGAGCCCGTACAACCCCGAGTATCTGGCCGCGGCCTACGCCTCGGGATCCTCGAACGGCTCCGGCGTCTCGACCGCCGCGAGCATGGCCGTCTTCGGGATGGGCGAGGAGACCGTGTCGAGCGGTCGCAGCCCCGCCTCCAACAACGGCCTCTGCGCCTACACGCCGTCGTGGGGGATCCTGAGCATCCGCGGCAACTGGCCGCTGTTCCCGGCCCGCGACGTCGTCGTCCCGCACACGCGCACTATGCCGGACATGCTCCGCGTCCTCGACGTGCTCGTCCAGGACGACCCGATCACTCGCGGCGACTTCTGGCGCAACCAGCAGGCCGTCGAGCTGCCGAAGCCGAGCGAGCATCGACCGGCGTCCTACCTCGACGTCGCCGACGCGGGAGCCTTGCGCGGCAAGCGCTTCGCCGCGCCTCGGATGTATCTCGGCCAGGATCCGGCCTTCCCGATCGAGGTGCGTCGATCGGTGCTCGACCTCTGGGAGCGGGCGAAGGAGCGGCTTGAGGCGCTCGGGGCCGAGGTGGTCATCACCGACTTCCCCCTGATCGAGAAGTACGAGGGGGATCGGCCGGGTCAGGAGAACGTGGCCGAGCTCGGCGTGCTGCCCGAGGGGTGGATGGACACCGAGTTCAACGAGTTCCTCGCCTTCGGCTGGGACGACTTCCTCCGGGCCAACGGCGACCCCGCGATCCCGTCTCTCGCCTCGGTCGATCCCGACGAGATCTTCCCCGCCCCGCCCGGCACGCTGCCGGACCGGTACGAGGAGGTCGAGGCCCACCCGAACCGCTCCCGCGCCACGGTCGCGCTAGGGCAGGCGGGCAATCCGGATCCGCGCGAGCGGGCCGACTTCGCCGAGGGCCTCCGGGCTCTCGTCCGGTTGCGCGAGGAACTGCTCGAGAGCTGGCTCGCCGAGAACGGCTACGACGGCGTCGTGTTCCCCGCGAACGCCGATGCGGGGCGCGAGGATGCGGAGCGGGATCCCGCCGCGGCGGATCACGCCTGGTCGAACGGCGTCTTCTTCTCGAACGGCAACTATGCGCTTCGGCACCTCGGGATCCCGAGCGTCACCGTGCCGATGGGCATCATGGCCGACATCGGAATGCCGGTCGGGCTCACCTTCGCGGGCCGGGGCTACGACGATCCGGCGCTGCTCGGCTATGCCACTGCGTTCGACACCCAGGGGCCTGCGCTGCGCCAGGCGCCGCCGCTGCCGGAATGACGCCTGCGGGCTCTAGACGCCCGCCCCGAAGAGCACGGCGGTGCAGACGCCCAAGCCGCTGATGGCGCGCGCTGCGCTCCCGATCCACACCCCGCTCCCGGTGCGCCCCGTCTCCCGGCCCCC
>CAMFIY010000384.1 GCA_945952575.1 uncultured Leucobacter sp. | reverse complement strand
GGTCGGCGGGGGCGCGGCGAGATCGTGCGGCTTCACGTCGAGTTCGGGGACGATGTCGACCAGGCCCTCCGCGAGCAGCATGTAGGACCACGAGTCGCCGTATGCGCGATCCCGCCAGACCTGCTCCCCGAGGCTCAAGAGCGCTTCGAGGTGGCCCGCGCGACGCCACTGAGCGATGCTCTGGAAGCTCAGCGAGGCGTCGGCGAGTTCGTGCACGCCGCTCACGCGGATCCGTCGCGGTGTCTCCCGACGCTCCTCGCCCAGGTCCTGCCGCCACGCGCCGCCGCCGGTCTCGGCGAACCAGCGCGAGCCGAGCGCCGGCATGCTCACGACGCCGACCGTCGGCTGCCCGTCGACCTCGAGCGCGATGAGCGTGGCCCAGTTGGGCACCCCGCGGAGGAAGTTCGCCGTGCCGTCGATCGGGTCCAGGATCCACCGGCGCGCGCCGCGATCCTCCCGACCGGATTCCTCGCCGAAGAAGCCGTCGCTTGGCCGCTCAGCCTCGATCCGCTCGCGCAGCGCACGCTCGACCGCGAGATCCGCGTCGGTGACGTGCGTGCGATCGGGTTTGGTGTCGACCCGCAGATCCGCGGCTCGGAAGCGGGGGAGCGCGATCGAGTCGGCGAGCTCGGCGAGCTCGAGCGCGAACGCGAGGTCGGCGGAGGGGGTGGGATGCTCGGTCATGGGGCCCGCTTCAGGATCGATACGGAAACGCGCGTTCGCCAGCAAACGAAAAAAGTTCGAGATCTCACGATCCCGAACTTCGTTCGTGCGCCCTCACGGGCTCGAACCGTGGACCCGCTGATTAAGAGTCAGCTGCTCTACCAACTGAGCTAAAGGCGCGTGCCGCCCTCGCGGGCAACGGGACTACCCTAGCACGATCCCGGCAACCCGAAAAATCCGCGTCAGTCCGGTGTGTTCCGCCGGGCGGGTCGCGCGAGGAACGCCGCCGCGAGCGCCGCCGAGGCGAGCGAACCGATCATCACCGCGAGCCGAGCGGTGTCCGCCTCGGCGCCCGCGAAGCTCAGCTCGGCGACCAGCATCGCCACCGTGAAGCCGATCCCGCCCAGGCAGCCCACACCGATCAACTCGCGTCGGCTCGCCCCGAGATCGGCTCCCGTGACCCGTGTGAGCAGCCAGGTGCTCAGGACGATCCCGACGGGCTTGCCGAGCACCAGGCCGAGCATCACGCCGAGCGCCACCGGGTCGGTCCAGAAGCCCGATGCGCCGCTCACGGCGACTCCGGCGGCGAAGAAGGCGAAGACGGGCACCGCGATCCCGCTGGAGATCGGGCCGAAGCGCTCGCAGAAGCTCCCGGCCAGGTCGATGCGCTCGTCGTCCGCGAGCGGGGCGCCGGTCGCGCGCCGGGTCGCCCGTGCGGTGACCGGCACCGTGAAGGCGAGCAGGACGCCGGCGATCGTCGCATGGATTCCCGAGGCGTGCACGCACGCCCAGACCAGGACCCCGAGCGGGAGCAGCAGCGCCCACGCCGCCCAGCGCCGCCGCATGAACCAGAGGGCCCGGCGCTGGACGAGCAGGGCGTACGCCGCCAGCGGCACCAGGGCTGCCGCGAGCCAGAGCCACTGCAGGCCGTCGGTGAAGAAGACGGCGATGACCACGATGGCGATGAGATCGTCGACGACGGCCAGCGTGAGCAGGAACACCCGCAGGATCGGAGGGATCCGGGGTGCGATGAGGCCGAGCACCGTCACGGCGAAGGCGATGTCGGTGGCGGTCGGGATGGCCCAGCCGCGGGTCATGCCGCTGCTCGCGGTGAACGCGACGAAGATGAGCGCCGGCACGAGCACGCCGCCGAATGCCGCCCCGACCGGCACGATCGCGGTCGCCGGATCTCTGAGCGTTCCGCTCACGAACTCGCGCTTCAGCTCGAGGCCGACGATGAAGAAGAAGACGGCGAGCAGGCCGTCGGCGGCCCAAGCGCCCAGGGAGAGGTCCAGGTGCCACGCCGCGGGTCCGACCGCGAAGTCCCGCAGATCTGAATAGAGCCCGGCGAGCGGGCTGTTGGCGAGCGCGAAGCCGAGCGCCGCCGCGGCGATGACGATGACCCCGCTCGCGAACTCGGCGCGCAGGACGCGGTTGACGCGGGCCAGCTCGCGGCGGCTGACGCGGAGGGTGCGGCGAAGGATCACAGAGAACTCCCGGGTAGGACGACTGAACTGCCGACCAGACTTCCCGGCTCACCTCGCTGAAGAGTCTACCGGCTGCACCCGCGAGCGCGCGGCCGAATCGGCTACCGCCGCTTGCGGGCGGAGCGCTCCGCCCGGGCCTCCTGCTCCTGCGCGGCTTCGAACTGCTCGTCCTCGATCTGCTTGGCGACGCCGACGATCGCGAGCAGCAGCCCTGCCGCCCACACGCCCCACACGATGAAGCGGCGCCAGTCCCGCGGCATCGCCTGCGTCTGCCGAGCGGTGCCGAGCGCGCCCAGGGCCGCGCCGATGACGCCGAGGTTGGTCAGATACTTGCCGATGGACATGCCGCCAGCCTACCCCGTGCGCTACTCTGGGTGCAGTCGATCGGGCGCACCGCCCGCCGCAGAACCGAGAGGCCGACAGACACTATGGCGAAGCAGAACGAGGCGCTGTTCGAAGAGAGCTCGCAGGGCGCCGTCAGCGCTGTAACCGCGACCATGTTCGTGCTGTCGATGGTGCTGATGGTCGGCGGCCTGATCCTCTCGGCCTATGCGTTCAACACGCAGCACGGCGACGGGCCCAGCGTCGTCCTGTTCGTCGGCGGGCTCATCGCCACCGTGCTCGGTTTCGCGCTCCCGTTCAACCTGCTCCCGAGCAGCGGCAAGTAGCCGGAGGGCGTTCCGCACTCCTCGCAGACGGGCTCGGCGCACGGCGCCGGGCCCGTCTGCGTATGCGCGAAGCACGGGGACCCCGAGC
>CAMFIY010000383.1 GCA_945952575.1 uncultured Leucobacter sp. | reverse complement strand
CGGTCGCCATCCGCATGTCCCCGGTCAGCGCGAGGCCGCTCACGGCGCTCAGCCGGACGGATTGATCCCGGAGCGCCTCCCAGCGCAACCGCCCGACGAGCACCGGTGCCGCCGCGGTCACGATGATGCCTGCGGTGAGGAGGATCGCTGCGATCGCGGCCGTCACCGCAGCCTCCGGGGGTCGGGCGCGCGCGGCGGCGGCCGAGATGAGGAGCCCGGCCGCGGCCGCGGCGAACACCGCGGCGACGCTCCAGCGTACGGACCGCCCGAGCTGGCCGAGCAGCATCGCCGCGCAGAGGATCAGTCCGACTCCCAGGCCGCCCGAGACGAGCGGCAGCGACATCCTCCCGGCGTCGGATCCGCTCAGCGCGGCGGAGGCGAGCAGCACCCCGGCGACCCCGCGCCCCGCGAACGCGGAGGGGAGCAACGATCGCCAGAGGCCCCGCGCGATCACCCGCTGCCGGGGGAGCGCGGTAGTCAGCAGCAGATCGATCTCGGGCAGCGTCGCTCGCGCGGGACCGGTGTGCGCCCCCGCCAGTGCGAGCAGCGCACCGAGGGCGGCGAGCAGGGAGCCGATGAGCGGGAACGCCTGCGGTGCGGAGGACGAGAGCGTCGGCCACGCGTCGGCGAGCTCCAGGATCGCCCCGCGCACCGCAGGCGCCACCACGATGATGACGAGCATGACCGCGAGATAGAGGCGGTAGGCGAGATCGCCGCCGCTCGGCCGCTCGCGGCGGGCGTGCAGCACCGCGCGCACGGACCGCATTGCCGAGCCCGCGGCACCCGCCGGGCCTTCCGAACCGTCCGAGAGGCTCACGGGCCGACCCGGATCCGCCGATCGGCGACGCGTTCGACCAGTTCGGCATCGTGCGAGGCGAAGACGACCGAAGCGCCCCGGGTTCGCGCATCCCCCATCGCCGACGCGAGGAGCGCTCGCCGATCCGGGTCGAGCCGCTGCTCGGGTTCGTCGAGCAGCAGCAGATTCGCGGGCCTCGCGAAGACCACCGCGAGCGAGGCCAGCTGCCGCTGTCCGCTCGAGAGCTCATGAGGGAAGCGGTCGCGGAGCGGCTCCAGCCCGAAGGCGTCCAGCGCCGCCGACCCGAGGCCGGCGACCAGTCCTGCGCCCGCGCTCCCGCGCGTCTCGGAGGCCCATGCCGCCTCGATCAGTGCGAGCTGTTCCGCGAGCACGAGATCGGGATACAGCGCCGGCGGCTCGATCAGGGCCGCAATCTCCCGGCGCACCTCGCTGCGCCGCTCATCGAGCGCTGCTCCGCGCAGGGTCACGCGCCCCGAGCCCGGCCGGATCCGCCCGGCGAGAAGCCGCAGCAGTGTCGTCTTGCCCGCCCCGTTCGGCCCGAGCACGGCCACGCTCTCCCCCGGCTCGATGCTCAGCGAGATCGTCGGGAGCAGCACTGCGCCGTCCGCGGAGACCGAGACCTCCTCGGCGGCGAGCATCTCCGGTGGCACTGCGCCTACTTCGCAGCGCCCCGGTTCGCGAAGTAGCGCTTCAGCACGACACCGATCAGGATCCAGCCCCCGAGTGCGGTGACGATCCAGACCACGAACGGCGCCAGGATCCAGCCCACCCCCCTGATGCCGATCCCGTCGGGGAACAGGGTGGCGACCCACAGCGCCAGAAACGTCGAGACGATGCCGATCCCGCCCAGCATGGCCGAGGCGTACTTGCGGGCCATGTTGAACACGAAGGGCGCGAGGATCGCCTGCGCGATCGCGAACACGACCACCGCGACGAAGAATCCGGCGAGATGCAGCGTGACCCACTCCCCCAGCAGCAGGCCGGCCAGCAGGAGCGCAACGGCGGCCGTCACGAGGTTCGCCGCGAGGGTCAGGAGGAATCGGATCATGTCGGGTTCCCTTCGGATGCGAGCGATGCTGCTCGTTCTCAGGCTATCGTTTCAGATCTCTCGCGCCAGGCCGGGGATCACCTCGGCGCCGGGCAGTGCGCACAGGCTCGCACCGGGCAGGCTGATCTTCGCCGCACGGATCCCGGCGCCGATGATCGCCTCGGGGATCGCTGCGACGCGCTCGTCGATGAGGATCCTCCAGTCGGCGGGCAGGCCGATCGGCGTGATCCCGCCGTACTCCATGCCCGTCAGCGCGGTCGCATCCTCCATAGCTGCGAAACTCGCCCTGCGGGCGCCGAGCAGCTTCCGCACCGTCCCGTTGACGTCGGCGCGCGTCGTGGCGAGCACCACGCACGCCGCGTAGCTCACGCTCTCGCCGCGACGCCCGGCGACGACGATGCAATTCGCCGACGCTTCGAGCTCGACCCCGTAGGCCGCGCAGAACTCAGCGGTGTCGGCCAGGGCGCCGTCGATCGGGGCCACCCGGATCGTCGCGGCGAGCCCGGGCTCGAGCGCCGCGATCGCCGCGCGCACGGGAACCGCGAGCAGTTCAGGGGACGCCGATGCCGACCGCAGCTCACGCAACATCAGCGCTCACGTATCCACTTCGCGGGGAGCTCCTGCCGCAGTGCCGCCTGCGCCGGATTCACGAAGCACGATGTGTCTCGTTCTGAGAATCCGGCGTATTCCAGACCGTGACGATGCCCCATGCGACGGCGGCGAGCGGCACGGCGAGCACCGCTCCGAGGATGCCGGAGAGGACGGTGCCGATCGTCAGGGCGAGCAGGATCACGAGCGCGTGCAGCTTCAGCGCACGCCCCATGAGCACCGGCTGCAGGAAGTTGCCCTCGAGCTGGTTCACCAGCACGACGACCCCGACCACCAGCACGGCGCTGAGCGGGCCGTTGGCGACGAGCGCCACCAGCGCGCCGAGGATGCCGGCCACGGTCGCGCCGACCATCGGTATGAAGGAGAGCAGGAACACGAGCACGGCCAGCGGGAGGGCCAGCGGCACCTGGAGGATCACCAGGCCGATGCCGATGCCGATCGCATCGACGAGTGCCACGCTGGCGGTTCCGCGC
>CAMFIY010000382.1 GCA_945952575.1 uncultured Leucobacter sp. | reverse complement strand
GACCATACGCACGGGTTCGTTCGATGCCGTCTCGTGCTCGGTCGTCATCTGGAGCCTCGGCTTCAAACAGCGGCAGAACGCGCTCAGCGCAGTCAGCCGCCCAGAGCGCGACGAGACGCCGGCCGGCGTCGTCAAGTGTCTGTAGAGAAACCATGCGTCAAGGCTCTCACAGTGGGCTGAATCCTCATTTGCAAGACGCGTGGTAGCTCGGGAGGCCGGTCGGCATGAGGCCGTGGTGAAGCCCGGCGGGATGTCGGGGTCGGACAGGTCGAAGGGTGGAAAGGAGCGGAGTCGAGGTCATCGAGATGGGCTCAAAGCTCACCTGTGATGTAGCCGGCATGACACTTGGAAGCTCCCGATCTGAGGCTCCACCAGGATCGATGATCCATAGGACAACATGGCGGAATGGAACGGAGAGCTACGAAGCTTGATTAGTGGAACCTTCACCGCTGGGGGCGATATGACGACGAGGAGCTGCGATGCCGCGTTCGTAGGCGGCAATGACAAGTTGGGCGCGGTCGCGGGCGTGCAGTTTGGCGAGCAGGTTGCCGATGTGCGTCTTGACCGTGTTGCCGGAGACGTGCAGCTCGGTGGTGATCTCATCGTTGGAGAGCCCGCTCGCAATCAAGGCCAGGACTTCGGTCTCGCGTGGCGTCAGCCGCCCGATGGTCCCGTCGGCCGTGGGGTGCAGTGCCGGATCGGGCACGGAGACATAGTGCTCGATGAGCTTGGTGAGGATGGCCGAGGCGAAAAGGGACTCGCCGTCGTGGACGCGACGGATGGCATCGAGCAGAGTGGCGGGGTGGGCGTCTTTGAGGAGGAAGCCTCCGGCTCCGGCGCGGAGGGCTCCGTAGACGTATTCGTCGAGTTCATACATGCTGAGCACGAGTACGCGGGCGCCCGATAGCGCAGGGTCGGCGGTGATGGCCTGGGTAGCGTGGATGCCGTCTGATCCGGGCATGCGGATGTCCATCAGGATCACGTCGGGTTTCAGGTTCCTTGCGGCGCGGATCGTCTCCTTCCCGTTGCTGGCTTCGCCGACGACGCGGAGGTCGGGTTGGCTGTTGATCACCATGCGCAGGCTCTGTCGCATCAGTGGTTCGTCGTCGGCGAGGAGGACTCCGATCTTCGCTGATTCAGTCATACGGACGCCCCAGTGGGAATGGTGGCGCGCAGGTGGAAGCCTTGTCGCGTCGGGGATGTCGCGAGGGCGCCGCCGTGCGCTTTCACCCGTTCCCGCAGGCCGGTGAGCCCGTGCCCGGCGCCGGGTTCCGGCTTCCAGCCGGGGTGACGGCCGTCGTCGTCCACGAGTACGTTCACGGCGTCGGTGTCGCGGGTGATGGCGAGGCGGACGGTGGTGGGGCCGGCGTGCCGGAGCACGTTGGTGAGGGCTTCGCGGACGATCGCGCACACGGCGAGCTGCACGCTCGGGCTCAATCCGCCGTATCCGTCCGCCTCGTCGCCGAAATCCTCGACGGTGGACTGGATGAGGAGCCCGTTCCGTCCGGCTTCTTCGATGATGCTCGGTAGCTCGGCGAGCGTGTCCGCGGGATGCAAAGGTGCGGGGTCGTCGCCGGGGGTGCGCAACAGGGTCAGCATGCGCCGCAGCTCGGTGGTGGTGGCGCGCCCGATCCGTTCGATGTCGTGCAGGGCGCGTTGTCGTTCAGTGTCGGCGTCCGGGCCGTCGAGGTAGCCGGTGGCTGCGGCGCGGACGGTTATGAGCCCGAGCCCGTGGGAGCTGAGATCGTGGAGTTCGCGAGCGATGCGGAGGCGTTCGGTCTCAACGGCGCGTTCGGCGGCCCAGGCAGCGAGGCGTTCCTCGTAGTCGCGGCGCTGCGCCCGGGAGCGCCCGATGGCCCAGACCAGCGCTGCAAAGACCAAGATCAGGCCCGAGACGATGGTCGCGATGAGCAGCATCGTGCTCCCGGAGTCCAACACCAGAGCGGCAAGGACAGGCAGCGGAGCGAGGCAGGCGACCAGAATCCAGGCGCGGGTGCGCTCCCGCATCGGGCGTTCGCTGGTCTCCATACCTCCCAGCCTAGGAAGCCGGGGCGAGAGTTTCCTCATACCCAGGGGTGAGAAGCCGCCGGGTGCGAGCATGAACTTCACCGCTCGGGGTGATCCGCGGCGTGGGTGCCTGCGATGGCATGGAAGGCATGACTTCCCACACTGTCTCCGCCCCATCAAGTTCCTCCGTCCTGTCGAGGTTATGGAGTGCGCTGGCCGCTGAGACGCGGAAGGCACGTTCCTTCCCGGCGATCCCGCGCACCCTCGTGTTCGGTGTCGTCGCGCTGCTGGCCGCGGTGGTGTTCGCAGTCACGCAGGCGAGCCAGTTCGTCGCGGCCGGGCGAGCGGATGCGCTGGGCGGGCTGACCACAGCCGACGTGGTGATCCTGCTGCTGCACTACGGGCAGATCATCCCCATCCTGCTCGGCGCATGGATTGTCGGCCAGGACATCCCGGTGGGCCCGCGACAGTCAGCGTTCCTCGCCACCGCCCGACGCGGGCGACTGATTACGGTCAAGCTCCTCACCACCGCCGTCGTGACGCTGATCGCTGGGGTCGTGTGCACGGTCGCCGCGCTCACCCCGCTGGCCGTCGCCGATGGCAGTCTTGGCGGCGACGCGATCTCGTTGAAACCCTATGGCTGGCTGATCGGCTACTGGGTGGTGATCGCTGTCATTACTGCGGCGCTGACCGCGGCGACCCGCAGCATCACGTTCACCGTTGTGCCGATCCTCGTGTGGACGATCGGAGTGTCCGATCTGCTTGCCGCGCAGGTTCCTGAGCTCTCGAACTCCCTCGACCAGGTCTTTAAATCCGCTTACCTCCAAGACGGCGCCCTGCCCTCCGTGTCCGCACTGGTCTGGGCGGCGGCGCAGCTCGTTGTCGCGGTCGTCCTCGGCGTCGTCCTGTACGTGCGGCGCGACGTCCGATAACCCACGCGTTCGCGCTCACGATCG
>CAMFIY010000381.1 GCA_945952575.1 uncultured Leucobacter sp. | reverse complement strand
GACCAGGGAGATCGTGCGCGACTTCTGCGAAACGCACGATGTTCCGTACACCGAGACCTCGCTCTGGCGGTCGTACGGCATCGTCGTCGAGTATCTGAACCGTGTCGGGCTCGCGGCCCGGGATCCGTTCGACTGCCCGATGGTCGCTCAGTACCGTCGCGCTTAGAGAGCCCGGTCAGTCCTCGCCCGTCTCGAAGATGAACGTCGAGCCGTACCTCGGCTTCTCGGTCAGAGCGGCTCCTTTGCGAGTTGCGCCCGGGTGCCACCGCGCTGTGCTGCGGCCCCGGCGATCACCACGACCGCGATGCCGACGAACTGCATCGGCGTGGGGGACTGGCTCAGCAGGAGCAGTCCCGCGACGATGCCGAAGGCGGGTTCGAGGGAGAGCAGCGTTCCGAACGCGGTGTGCGTCATCCGCCGCAGCGCGAGCATCTCCAGTGCGAACGAGACGACGGGCGTGATGAGCGCGATCCCGGCTGCAAGAGGCAGGATCCACCACTGCACATCGCCGCCGATCACCTGGGGCAGTCCGACGGGCATCGTGCACAACGCGGCGATCGGGATCGTGATCGAGAGCCCCGTGATTCCGGAATAGCGATCGCCGACGAGCTGGGTGAACACGTTGTAGGTGCCCCAGCACGCCCCGGCGAGCACGGCGTAGCCGACGCCGATGAGATCGACGCCGCCGTGCCACGGTTCGGTGAGCAGCACGACGCCGAGGAGCGCGAGCGCGGGCCAGGCCAGGGCGCTCTTGCGCTTGCTCGCGAGCCCGGCCACGGTGAGCGGGCCGAGGAACTCGATGGCCACTGCGGTGCCGAGCGGGATCCGATCCACTGCCGCGAGGAAGAACGTGGTCATGAAGCCGGTTACGGCCCCGAGCGCGAACAGCATCGGCAGGTCCCTCACGCGGATCGAGCGGATGGAGGGCCGCACGATCAGCAGGAGGAAGACGGCGCCGAAGCACATCCGGAGCCAGGCCGTGCCGCCCGGCCCGACGTAGTCGATCACCGTGACGGACAGCGCGTTGGAGACCTGGATCAGCAGCATGGCCGCGACGGCCATGGACCACGGGGGCACACCGGTGCGCGTGCGCTGCGGGTCATTCATCCGCGGCTCCGGAGGCATGCGAGGCGCCGACGCCAGGTTCGAAGACCGCGAGCGAGAACCGGCCCGGTGCCGTGTTCGGATTGGCGTACGAGTGGGCCGTGTCGCCGAAGAAGCCGAGGGCATCCCCGGTCTCGAGCTCGTAGCGCTCGTCACCCGTCTCGACGACGACGACGCCCTCCTGCACATGCAGGAGCTCTCTCGTGCCGGCCGAGTGCGCCTCGCTGGCGTGCCGCTCGCCGGGTGCGAGGGTCCAGTCCCAGAGCTCGACGACGTCGGGCGGCTCGGTGCCGGCGACCAGCACGCCGCGGCCGCCGTGCTCGCCGGTCCACAGCGCGGCGCCCGCGCCGCGACGCGTCAGCTGGGCGACCCGGGCGACGGGCGGCTCCACGAGGGCCGGCAGGCCGACGCCGAGAGCGTCGGACAGCCGCAGCAGCGTGCCGACGCTCGGATTCACGGATCCCTGTTCGACGTTCACCAGCATGCGGCGGCTCACTCCGGCGGATTCCGCGAGCTGGTTCAGCGTCCAATCCTTGGCCCGTCGCTCCTGTCGCACACGCAGGCCGATCGCACGCGCCAGTGATTCCGCACTCTGGTCCATGTAGTGCATGATAATGCACGAAATGAGCATTATCCAGGCAGGCGAGGAATTCCGATTGCTACGATGAGGCATGGCCATGCACTGGAAACTCGTCATCGACTGCCGCGATGCGCACGCGCTCGCCGACTTCTGGGCCGTGGCCCTCGAGTATTCGGTGGAGGATCCGGGTGCGCTCGTCGGGCAGCTGCTCGCGGCCGGCCAGCTGCCCGAGGCCGCGGTCGTGGAGCACGGTGGCAGTCGTCGCTTTCGCGGGCTCGCCGCGATCCGCCATCCGGAGGATCCCTTCGACGCGCTCAGCGGCACGGGTCGCGGCCGTCGGATCCTGTTTCAGGAGGTGCCGGAGGAGAAGCGCGGCAAGAACCGTCTGCACATCGACGTAGCCGCGCCAGACGGCGATATCGACGCGCTCGCGGACCGACTGGAGGCGCTCGGTGCGAGCCGGGTGGATCGGATCGACCAGGGGCCGGCCGGCCGCTGGTGGGTCATGCGCGACCCCGAAGGCAACGAGTTCTGCGCCGCCGGAGGCTAGCTCTCGAGCCCGTCGATCGCGGCGCGGAGCCGATCGATCGGGATCCCGAGTTCGCGCGCCACCGCCTCCGAGACGAAGTTCGAGAACGCCGGGTGCTCGAAGTCGCCGGTGTTGTTCGCGTAGGCCCCGAAGCCGTCGACCGAGACGAAGATCCTGATGCAGGCGGCGAACGCGTCGTCCACGCGGAAGTCGCCGCTCGCAACCCCGGCGTCGATCATCGCGACCAGTCGGTTGCGATCCAACTCCTCCTGCGCCTCGATCACGCTCTCCAGCGGAGGCGAGAATCGGGAGAGATGGCGCGCGTTGAGCCAGAGCCGGGAGAGTTCATCGGCATCCCCGCTCTCGAGCCGATCGACGAAGCGCGCTGAGCGCTCGAGCGGTGATCCGACCTCGGGAATCAGCTTCTCCCGCTCCCCGGTGACGGCCAGCGCGAATGCGGCCGCGACCAGGTCCTCGGCAGCGGGGAAGTAGTGGCTGATCAGGCCGGGGCGCACCCCCAGCTGGTCGGCGACCGCGCGGAGTGTGATCCGCTCCAGGCCCTCCCGGAGGGCGATGTCGGCCGCGGTGTCGAGGATCTCCGCCCGCCGCTCCTCGGGGCGCTTCCGCGCCCGAGCGGGGGTGGAAGCGCCGGGCGAGGCGGAGGTGGCCGAAATCGCGCTTGACATCATGCGGATCATCCTATTGGATTAGTGACCAATAGACCATTGGTTATTTGACCAATAGTCTGGAC
>CAMFIY010000380.1 GCA_945952575.1 uncultured Leucobacter sp. | reverse complement strand
CCGGCTACGTGCCGGGTCAGGACATCGCGGTGGCACTCGACGTCGCGTCGACGGAGTTCTACGAGAACGGCGTCTACCGCTTCGAGGGGCAGGATCGATCCGCCGCCGACATGGTCGCCTACTACGCGGACCTCCTCGATCGCTACCCGCTGGTCTCGATCGAGGATCCCCTGGCAGAAGACGACTGGGAATGTTGGAAGCAGCTGACCGCCGCGCGCGGCAACCGCGTGCAGCTCGTCGGCGACGACCTCTTCGTCACCAATCCGGCCCGCCTGGCCGACGGTATCGCCAAGGGAGCGGGCAACTCGCTGCTCGTGAAGGTGAACCAGATCGGCACCCTGACCGAGACCCTCGACGCGGTGCAGCTCGCGCAGCGCTCAGGCTACACGGCGATCCTCTCCCACCGCTCGGGCGAGACCGAGGACGTGACGATCGCGGATCTCGCGGTCGCGACCGAGTGCGGCCAGATCAAGACCGGCGCGCCCGCCCGTTCGGAGCGCGTCGCGAAGTACAACCAGCTGCTCCGCATCGAGGAGGAGCTGGGCGAGGCGGCCCGCTACGCCGGGCGCAGTGCATTCCCCCGCTTCAGCGCGGGTGGCGCCGAGTAGCCGGACGGGACGAGGATGTCGAGTGGCCGGGACACCGCGTCGCGGGGCGACTCCGCCTCGCGCGGCGTGGGTCTCGCCGACCTCGTCTCCAGCCTGAGATTCAGCGGATTCACGGTCCTGATCGTGGCACTCGTCGTGCTCGGCGCGCTCGTCGTCAGCCCGACGTTCTCGACCTACGTGCAGCAGCAGCGGGAGCTCGCGGAGTTGCGCCAGAGCGTGCAGCTGCACCGGGAGGCGGTGGCCGAGATCGACGCCGAGCGAGTGAAGTGGCAGGATCCGGCCTATGTCCGTGCTCAGGCTCGTGGTCGGCTCTTCTTCGTGATGCCGGGGGAGACCCAGCGCTCGGTCATCGACGATGTCGTCATTCCACCGGAATCCGATGCGAAGACGAGCGATCAGTTGACCCGGATCTCGCAGAACTGGGCGCATGAGCTGCTCGCCTCGACCATCACGGCCGGAACGACGTCCGCCGACGCCGAGCAGTTCGCGGGCTCGCAGACCGACGACGGATCCTCCGGGACAGGCACCACTTCGAAGAACGGCAAGGAGAACGCAGGATGAGCCGCCCGCCCTATGAACCGCCCACCGAGGCCGACATCGCGATCGTCAGCGAGCAGCTGGGGCGCGAGGCGCGAGGCGTCGTCGGTATCGCCGCCCGAGCGGGCGACGGCACCCCTGCGGTCGTCGCGACGGCGCCGAGGCTGCCCGACGGCAGCCCGTTCCCGACCTTCTACTACCTCTGCCATCCCGAGGCGGTCGCCGCGGCGTCGCGACTGGAGGCGGTCGGCATCATGAACGAGTACAACGAGCTGCTGGCGAACGACGAGTCCGTCCGGGAGCAGTACGCGCGTGCGCATCGGCAGTACATCGAGGATCGCGATCTCGTCGGCGACGTCCCCGAGCTCTCCGGGGTCAGCGCGGGCGGAATGCCGAATCGGGTGAAGTGCCTGCACGCGCTCATCGGCCACGCACTCGCCGCCGGGCCGGGTGTGAACCCCATCGGCGACCTGGCGCTCGAGCGCAGCGGCTGGAAGTAGCTCTTCCATGCGTCGGCGGGTCTGGCCCGGCCGGCGTTGTACTAGACTTATCTGGTCGAGCGGAGACGCTCGCCATTGTCGTGCGCTCCGCCAGAAGGCGGGCGCATTCGAATGTGAACACGCGGATGCGTAACAAGGAGTGAACTTCGTGGCGAAGAAGATTCTCATCGTGGGTGGAGGCTATGCCGGTTTCTACACGGCGTGGAAGCTCGAGAAGCTGCTCCACGCAGGTGAGGCCGAGGTCACGATCGTCGATCCGCTGCCCTACATGGCGTATCTGCCGTTCCTCCCCGAGGTGGCCTCCGGCTCGATCGAGCCGCGTCACGCGGTCGTCGCCCGCCGTCGCCATCTGAGCCGCACGCACAACATCTCCGGCAAGGTCACCGGCATCTCGCACGCGGACAAGGTCGCGACGGTCACTCCGAACGAGGGCGAGCCCTTCGACTTCGCCTACGACCACATCGTCGTCACGACGGGATCCGTCTCGCGGACCTTCCCGATCCCGGGCGTCGCGGATCAGGCCATCGGTATGAAGACGATCGAGGAGGCCGTCGCCGTGCGCGACCGCATCGTCGGCAATTTCGAGCGAGCGGCAGCCCTGCCTGCCGGCTCGTCCGAGCGCGCACGTCTGCTGACCGTCACCGTGGTCGGCGGCGGCTTCGCCGGGATCGAGACCATCAGCGAGCTCCGCTCCTTCGCCACCTCGCTGCTGCGCCGCTACCCCGAGATCACCTTCGACGAGACCAAGTTCCACCTGGTCGAGGCCATGGGCCGGATCATGCCGGAGGTGTCCGAGCAGACCGCGAACTGGGTCGTCAAGGATCAGACCGGGCGCGGCGTCGACATCCATCTCGACACGCAGCTGAGCTCGGCGGCCGGTGGCAAGATCGAACTCTCGACGGGCGAGTCCTACGAGAGCGATCTGATCGTCTGGACCGCGGGCGTCATGCCCCGGCCGTTCCTGCGCGGCACTGATCTGCCGATCGGCCCCCGCGGGCACGTCGTCGCGGGCCCCGACCTGCGCATCACCACCGAGGACGGCGCGGCGCTCGCAGGCGCCTGGACCGCGGGCGACACCTCGCAGGTGCCCGACATCTCCTCGACCCCCGGCCCCGGCGGCTTCTGCGTGCCGAACGCGCAGCATGCGGTGCGCCAGGGCAAGCTGCTTGCGAAGAACATCGCCGCCGACCTGCGTGGCGAGGGCGTGCACGAGTACAACCACAAGAACGCGGGTGCCGTCGCCGGCCTCGGCATCAACAACGGTGTCTTCCAGTCAGGCAATTTCGCCCTGCGCGGCTACATCGCCTGGCTCGCGCACCGCTTCTACCACGGCCTCGCGATCCCCTCG
>CAMFIY010000379.1 GCA_945952575.1 uncultured Leucobacter sp. | reverse complement strand
AGTTCCTGAACGGCGTCGACGACACGATCGTGTTCCCGCAGCTGTCGAAGGACGAGCTGCTGCAGATCGTGGATCTGTTCGTGAAGGCGCTGCGCGAGCGGCTGCTGGATCGCGACATCCACATCGAGGTCGCGCAGGCTGCACGCGTGCGGCTCTCGGAGATCGGCTACGATCCGACGCTGGGCGCTCGGCCGCTGCGCCGCGCGATCCAGCACGAGATCGAGGATCGCCTCTCGGAGCGCATCCTCGGGGCCGAACTGCTGGCCGGCGACACGGTGAAGGTCGACTTCGTCGACGGCGAGTTCGTCTTCGCGACCGAGAGCCGGGGCAAGGATCACGGAGCGGCTGCCGCGGCCGCGGCGGCTGCCGTGGCCTCGACCGCCGGCGGGGGCGCTGTCGCCGAGTAGGATTCGTCCGATCGCACCGGAGGGGCTCGTCGTCAGACGGGCCCCTCCGTCGTGCGCGCCCGAGGTGCGCGGATCAGTAGACTCGTCGCATGACTCACGCCCCCGCCATCCGCGTGCGCCCGGCGCGCACCTCCGACGTCACGAGCATCGTCGCGCTGATGGCCCCGCTGGTCGAGCGGCGCATCCTGCTCGGCAAGGATCTGGTGGAGCTCTACGGGGCGGTGCCCGAGTTCCTGGTCGCGATCGACGATGAGGAGCGGGTCGTCGGCTATGGCGCCCTGCACGTCATGTGGGAGCAGCTCGGCGAAGTGCGCACCCTCGGCGTCTCCGAGGAGCAGCTGGGCAGGGGCGTGGGGCACCGGCTGCTCGAGGCGCTGGAGGTGCGCGCCCGCGATTTCGGGCTCACGCAGCTCTTCTGCCTCACCTTCGAGGTCGACTTCTTCGCCCGGCACGGCTTCGAGCCGGTGGGGGAGGACGCTCAGCTCGTCGCGACCGATGTCTACGCCGAGCTCCTCCGCTCGAACGACGAGGGTGTCGCGGAGTTCCTCGACCTCGCGCGGGTGAAGCCGAACACGCTCGGCAACACGAGGATGATCAAGGCGCTCTGACTGGCAGAAGCCTGGCAGCGCCGCGCGGCGCGGCGTTTCAGGTTCGCCGCCCGCAGCGCCGCGGCTAGCCTGGGGTCATGTCGGGCTGGAAGGAACCTGTAGGGCCGAAATCCAAGAGCGTCTACGTGCGCCGCAGGATCCTCGTGCTGCTCGGTCTCCTCGCCCTCGTGGCCGCGGCCGTGCTGATCATCCTGAAGCCGGGGTCGATCGGCGGAGCGGCGACGAATCCGACGGTGAACGTGCCGGCGGGGGTCTCTGACGCCAATCAGGTCGAGACCGGCGATTCGGGCGACGGGAAGCAGGCCGGCAAGACCGCCGAGTGCCGCTCGGACCTGCTCGAGGTCACCCCGATCACCGATCGGGACAGCTATGCGGCGGGCGAGCATCCGAAGCTCTCGCTCAGCATCGTGAACACCGGCAAGAAGAGCTGCACGGCGGATCTCGGCACGGCCGGGATGGTCTTCGCCGTCACGAGCGGCACCGATCAGGTGTGGGTGTCGACCGACTGCCAGAAGTCGCCCGACCATCGCGAGGTGATCCTCGAGCCGGGCAAGAAACTGACCACCGAGCCGATCACCTGGGATCGCACCCGTTCGAGCAAGAAGACCTGCGATGTGAGCCGCGAACCCGTCGTGGCCGGCGGCGCGTCGTATCACCTCGACGCGACGGCGGCGGGCGTGGAGAGCACCGGCACGGTGCAGTTCCTGCTGTACTGATCGAGGAGTGGCCCGGCCGCTCGCCGTCCCGGCGTCAGCGGGGCGAGCCCGGTTCGACAGTGGGGCGCGGATCCGCATCGGTGACCAGCCGGAGCGCCATCCACAGCTCGGCCCGATCGTCGGCGCTCGCCAGAGAGCAGCCCGTCAGCCGCTCGATCCGCTCGAGCCGGTTGCGCAGCGTGTTCCGGTGCACGCCGAGCTCTGCGGCGGTCTGACTCGCGCGGCCGCCGGTGGCGAGGTAGGCGCGCAGCGCCCGGCGCAGCGTCAGCGCCTCATCGCCGTCCTCGCTGAGCGGGCCGAGGATCTCGTCGCCGATCGCTCGCCCGGCCGAGGCGAGCAGCTCGATCATCGGGTTGCCCCGGTCGGCCCAGAGCGTGAGCGTGCTCTGCTTCGATCCGCCGAGCGGCGGGTCTCCGAGTGCGACGGCTCGGGCCCGGGCGGAGGCCAGGCTGCTCGGGGCCTGTTCGGCGGTCGTCGCGCGGCCGATCGCCAGGTCGAGCAGGTGGTCGCGACTCAGTTCGAGCACCGAGGCCAGCTGCTGTACGGCCCCGGCATCCGAGTCGGCGCCGGACGGAGCGCCTGGCTCGGTGCCGGACTCAGCGCCGATCCCGGCGTCGACCCGCAGCAGGAGCACCAGCTCGGCGAAGCCCTGGCGGTGGGGGATGCCGAGATCGACCGCAGGGATCGCGAAGTGCCCGGGTTCGTGCGATCGGAATCGCTCGAGGAACGCCTCGACGCGTTCGGGCCTGCCGCGGACGAGCGCGGCCCGGAGCTGCCGGGGCATCCGCTCCTCCGGCCAGCAGACGCCGAGCGCGGCGGCGGCATCCTCGTAGTGGCCGCGCGCAATGAGCGCCCCGATCCGCGATCGCCGCTGATGTTCCCGCCGCTCCGGGTCTTGCTGCACGTCGCCGTCGGCATCCCGTCGCATCTGGGCCTCCGGATCCCGCGCTTCGAATGATCTTGAAATGCACAAGAAGCGCTCTTATCTTGTGCAATTTGTACCTTACTCGACTCTTCCCGGACGCGTAGCCTGAAGCGAGTCGAAGCTCGGAGGCAACGTGAATCACTCGGACCAGTCCGCTCGGGAACCGCAGCGGGAGACACCCTCGACCGGTGCCGGCGCGACCCTCGCGGGCGGCCCGCTCAGCGGGATCCGCGTCGCCGATTTCTCGCGTGTGCTCGCCGGCCCGCACGCGACCATGACGCTTGCCGACCTCGGCGCCGACGTCATCAAGATCGAGAGCCCGGAGGGGGACGGCACCCGTC
>CAMFIY010000378.1 GCA_945952575.1 uncultured Leucobacter sp. | reverse complement strand
GAGATTCATGAGCGTCTCGTGGGCTCGGAGATGTGTATAAGAGACAGGTCCGGGTCAAGATCGCCGCGGCCGGCGTCTGCCATTCCGATCTGCACGTCAAGCGCGGTGAGTGGGACGCGCCGGCGCCCATGGTCATGGGCCACGAGGGATCGGGCGTCGTCCTGGAACTCGGCGAGGGCGTGACCTCGCTCGCGGTCGGCGACCACGTCGTGCTCAGCTGGGTGCCGCCCTGCGGCGAATGCCGCTACTGCCTGCAGGGGCACGAGGCCCGCTGCCAGAAGGTCGCCAACGTCATCAACGCGAAGGGCTCGCTCTTCGACGGCACCTCGCGCCTCAGCCTCGGCGAGGAGTCGCTGCACCACTACCTCGGCGTCTCCTCCTACGCGGAAGAGGTCGTGGTCCCCGCCTCGGGAGCCATCAAGGTGCGCGATGACGCCCCGCTCGACGTGATCGCGGTCGTGGGCTGCGCCGTCGCCACCGGCGTCGGCGCCGTCATGAACACCGCGGCGGTCGAGCCGGGATCCACCGTCGCCGTCATCGGCTGCGGCGGCGTCGGCCTCAACGTCGTGCAGGGCGCGAAGCTCGCCGGCGCCGAGCGGATCGTCGCCATCGACGTGGTGCCCGAGAAGACGGACATGGCGTTGCAGTTCGGGGCGACGGATCGCATCGACGCCTCCGAGCGCGACGCCGTCGAGCAGCTCTTCGAGCTGATCCCGGACGGCGTGGACTACGCCTTCGACGCCATCGGGCGCACCGTCACGACCGAGCAGGCGATCCGCATGCTCGGCCTGGGCGGCGCCGCGGTGATCGTGGGGCTCCCGCCCACCGGCGCCCGGGCGTCGTTCGAGCCGCTCGTGCTCGCCGAAGCCGATCAGCGGATCCTCGGCTCGAACTACGGTTCGGTGCGCCCCTCGATCGACATCCCCGCGCTCGTCGATCGCTACATGGACGGGCAGCTGAAGCTGGATCCGCTCATCTCGGGCCGCCGCCCGCTCGACGAGGCGGCAGAGGCCCTCGACGATCTCGAAGCAGGCGGCGTGCTGCGCACGCTGCTGATCCCGTGATCCGCTGATCGACGACTCCCCGTCCACCCCCCTGAACACTCACCTCGAAGGAGAGATGCATGTCATCCAACACGCAGACGAAGGTCGACGCCGGCCTTCGTGAAGGCGTCATGTCGGGCCCCGAGCTCGGCGCCCAGGCGATCGCCAGCATCGCACCGAGCGCGGTCATCGCGTTCACCGCCGCCTTCATGTTCATGACCGCCGGCAACGGCACCATGTTCGCGTTCGTCCTCGCGACGATCGTGATCCTCGCCGTCGGCTACATCGTGACCGTCTTCGCGAAGGCGCACGTCTCGGCCGGCTCCCTCTACACCTATGTGGCGCAGGGCCTCGGCCCGACCGGTGCGTTCGCCGCAGGTGTCGCCCTGCTGATCGGCTCCTGGGGCATCGCCGCGGGCTCCCTCGGCGGCTCGGTCTCGTACGCCTCCGACCTGCTGCAGCTCTTCGGCGTCCCGGCGACCGGCACCGTGTGGCTCGTCGCCCTCGCGATCGTGATCGGCGGGCTCGCCACGTTCTTCACGATCCGGGGCATCCGGATCTCGGCCCGCGTCTCGCTCGTGCTCGAACTGGTCTCGGTCACGATCATCCTGATCCTGCTCATCACCTCGCTCGTCGTGCTCGGCCCGGCGGCATGGGATCCGAAGCAGTTCTCATTCGAAGGAGTGCAGTTCCAGGGCGTCGCGACGGCGATGGTGCTCGGCATCCTCGGCTTCGTCGGCTTCTCCTCGGCCGATGCGCTCGGTCGGGAGGCCCGCAACCCGAAGACCGCGATCCCGCGCGCCATCATGTGGAGCGCCGTGACCGTCGGCGTGCTCTACGTCTTCGCCGCCTACACGCAGATCGCCGTGCTCGGCGACGAGCTGAGCACGGTCGCGAGCCCGCTCCAGGCCATGGCCGACAAGGCGAACATGCCCGGCTGGTTCACGCCGATCCTGGTCTTCGGCGTCGCCGCGTCGTTCTTCGCCGTGGTCGTGGCCCCGCTCAACGTGGTCGGCCGCATCGTCTACGTGATGGGCAAGGAGGGGGTCGTCCCCGAGCGCTTCGGCCGCACCCATGAGACGCATCTCACGCCGCACCGCGTGCTGCTCATCGCGGGCCCGTTGGCGATCGCCCTCGACGTCATCCTGCTGATCGGCGGCGCGCATCCGATGGACATCACGACCTGGGTCGACACCTACGGCACCTACGGCTACATGGTGGCCTACGCCCTGGTCGCGATCGCCGGCGTGATCTACACGAAGCGGGTCGGCCTGCCGAACACGCTCGTCTGGATCTGCGCGATCGTCGCGGTCGTCGGCATGGCCTACGTGTTCTTCGCGAACGTGTACCCGGTGCCGCCGTTCCCGCTGAACCTGCTCCCCTACCTCTTCGTCGCGACGATGCTGGTGGCGTTCATCCGATTCTGGTACGTCAAGGCGAAGAACCCCGAGGTCCTCGATCGCGTGGGCAAGACCCACGTCGAGGAGATGGAGGGCATCGGCTGATCAACCGATCCGCGAGCGCGCCCCCTTCCAGTCCGCCGACCCC
Organism: uncultured Leucobacter sp.; assembly: GCA_945952575.1. GTDB lineage: Bacteria > Actinomycetota > Actinomycetes > Actinomycetales > Microbacteriaceae > Leucobacter. The sequence goes on along the minus strand of CAMFIY010000378.1, from coordinate 412 downwards.
CTCCCCTCGCGTTCAGCGAGCGGGATCGGCCGGACGGGGAGGGGGCGTTTCGCGTCGAGCTTCGATCCGGCTACGCCGCGCGCTCGCAGGTGCAGCGATCCGCCTCCGCGACGCCGAGCAGCGCCTCCTCGACGTGCAGGCCGCACCCGTTCCAGGTCGGCTTGCCGCAAGTCTCGCAGTTCACGCGTACGCACATGTCGTTCCCTCTCTCGCTCCGGGCGCGGGCCGGGCAGCGGGCTCTCCCGCGTCGGCGGTGACAGCCTACCCGACCGCGCCCCGCGATCGGCATCCGCCGGGACGGCGACCGCAACGGGCGGGCCGCCCTGCCCGAGACAGCGCGTCTCAGGGGGCGGCCCGTATCTCGGCATCGGCCGGATCGAGGCGGCTCAGGAGCGGGTGCGACGCCCCCTCG
>CAMFIY010000377.1 GCA_945952575.1 uncultured Leucobacter sp. | reverse complement strand
GGAGGTTCTCGTCACATCAGGGAAGCCAGATCAAACAACCTCCCTGGGCAGTACATCTAGCGCCCGCACGATCTGGTTCTTACGCCTGGGGTGATCGCGGGCGTCTTCCCATTCGACGGCAGCGATTCGGGGGCGTTCGTACCGCCAGGCGATGATCGGTCAAGCCCGCGTTTCCTGACAAAGAGCTGCGGGCGCAACTCACGCCCCAGCGTGCGACAAATGCTTGTCGGCGCCGGCAGCGACAGCACCACGGACAAGCGCGGCCACGGCAGTCGAGTGGGCGTTCTGGTGCCATGCGATCGTGAGGGTTGCGGGCGGTGCGTCGGCGATAGGGACATAGCTGATTCCCGGTCGCGGATATCGCGCGGCGATTGAGCTCGCCAACACGGTCGTTACGGTGCCGCGCAGGGCTATCAAAGTGAGGAGTTGGGCGAGATCGGCTGCTTGATGGGTATCAAAAACTCGCTCGGCCTCGCGATCAAGGCTCTCGATAGGGATGCCGAGCGCGGCAAGTGTGACCGAACCGCTTGAAGCAAGGGGGTGGTCGGCTGGCAGGGCCGCGACTCGCGGTTCGGTGAATATCGTCTCAGCATCAAGGCCCCGCCGATCATATGGATCGTAGACGAGTGCGGCATCGACTTCGCCCTTACGGATGAGGTCCGCATGCTCTCCCCAGGCGCACAGCTTCACGGCGACAGGTTCGGAGCCGGGCTCGGCCGCGGTCGCAGCCAGAACGTCGTCCAGCAGGCCGCCGTCAGCATCCGCCTTCACCGCGAGGAGAACACTCCGCGTCGGGGCCGCGGCCCGGCGAGCACGGCGAGTCGCAGCGTCCAGATCCTCCAATGCAGGCTTGATATCCGCTAGGAGAGCGGATCCCGTTTCGGTCAATGTGACCGATCGGGTTGTTCGGCGAAGTAGCACAACGCCGAGCTCGGACTCGAGGGCGCGAACGGCGCGGGACAACGCTGGCGCGGCAATCCCCAGTTCCTCCGCTGCGCGCGCGAAGCTGCGCTGCTGGGCGACGGCGGCGAAGTAGCGCAACGACCGCGACTCGACAGGCACGGCAAGCAGTCTATGACCCGAACTTTCACGCCATTCGTGCCCTGAGGGAATGAATGGCTGCCGAACCGGACCTTCAGTTTCCTCGCGAGAGCCGAAAGCCTGGAGGTGGCGCGTCACTCGCGTCACCCATCGGATCGGCATAGAGGAGCAGCACGTGCAGGGAATCGGCATCGAAAACTACGGGGAACGGCCTCACCTCATCGACGTCCCGCTGCCCGACCCGGGCACGGGCGAGATCGAGGTGGAGCTGTACGCGGCATCGCGGAATCCTCTCGATGAGGCGGTCGCGGCCGGGTACCTCGCCGGGCTCGGCGAGTTTCGCTTCCCGCTGATTCTGGGCTTTGACGGCGCGGGGGTCGTCCGACGCCTGGGTGGCGGCGTCTCCGAGTTCGCGGCGGGTGACCGTGTGTTCGGTCAATTCTGGGGCGTCCCGATGCAGTTCGGCACCTTCGCCGAGGCCACACTCGTGCAGGCCCGGCCCGCGCTCGGGGCGCTGCGCCGCATCCCTGACAGTGTCGGCTTCGAGCACGCCGCGGCAGCGCCCACTGCTGCCATGACCGCCGCGGGCGCCCTCGACACCAGCGGCGCGAAGCCAGGCGACACGATCCTGATCCTCGGCGCAACCGGCGGCGTGGGCACGTTCGCTGTTCAGGAGGCGAAGGCGCGAGGCATCCGTGTCATCGCACCGGCCCACCGTGAAGTCAGCGATGCGCTACGCGAACTCGGAGTCGACGAGGTCCTACCCTCTGACGGGGCCCTCGGAGACGCACTTGTCGGCCTCGGCGCAATCGAATTCGCCGCCGTCCTCGACTTCGCCGGAGCGGCGGACATCGTGGAAGTCGCCGCGGAGGGGGTGCGCGACGGCGGGACGGTCGTCTCGACGGCTTACGGCGTGCCCGACTCCCTGCGCTCGCAGAACCGGATCGTGGGACTGGACTACGTGCTCGACGAGAAGCCCGCTCGGCTCGACCATCTCGCTGATTCGTTGGCCGCCGGTACGGTTCGGCCCGTCATCACCCATGAGATCGGGCTTGAGGACGCCGCCCGCGGAGTCGCACCAGTCAATGGCGGACTTCGCGGTAAGACCGTGATCCGTCTTCGATAGCGACCGGCACCCACCATCCGGCTCGCGAGGGCGTCACCCCCGCCATAGCCGTCGGTGTGAGGGCGGACCTTGAACAGGTCGTCCACACCTACCTCCGCGGGAGGCCAACAAAGCACGCCCAACCTCTTTGGGTGTCTGCTCCGGCAAACAGCGGGACAGCTGCCCAGTGGGCACCATCCGCATGGACGATGTCGAGGCAGCGGTGGCACGACGAGTCGCTCAAGAGAGGCTCACTGACGAGGACGCCAGCGCTCTGCGCGCTGCGCTCGATGAGACGCTGCGCGGAAGCCAGGCGGCACAGCGTCAGGCGCGGAAGTCGCTCAACCTCGAACTCAAGAAGCTCGAGGCTCAAGAGGAACGCCTCATCGACCTGGCAGCGGATGGCTCGCTCGCACCCGCAAAGATACGCGAGAGGCTCGCTCGGGTGACCCTGAAGAAGAAGGCCACTCTCGAGAAGCTTGCACAGACCGAAGAACGGATCGAACAAGGCGGCGATGTGGTCCAGGCTTACCTCGATCTGCTTGCCGGGCTACCCCGGTTCTATGAGACCACCCACGACAACGTTCGCCGCCAGATCCTCGGCGCACTGTTCTCACATCTGACCATCTACCGCGAAGAGGACACGACCGATATCCACGCTCGGCGCACGGACATCAACGCGGCGATCCACCAACTCCGCCCAGGAAACGGCTACGCGACACTGCCAGACATAACAGCGACAGAAAAGGCCTCCCGCATCTCTGCGGGAGGCCTTACGTCGACCTCTACGAGGCTCAACTTGTCCAATGGTTTGAACATCCTCGAAATGGTCGGGATGACAGGATTTGAACCTGCGACCCCTTGACCCCCAGTCAAGTGCGCTA